>JANYGA010000166.1 GCA_025359485.1 Rhodospirillales bacterium
GACGACCATGTCCTTCATGGGTTCGAAGTTGGGCATCGGATCGATCTTGACGGAGCCGTCTTTGCGTAGCACGGTCGAAATCGGCGTCTTGCATGCGAGGCCCGTGACGCCGTTGATATTCATCGAACACGAACCGCAGATCGCCGAGCGACACGAACGCCGGAACGAGATCGACCCGTCGATCTCGTTTTTGGCATGCTCGAGCGCGTCGAGAACCGTCAGCGTCTCGGGAAATTCCATATCGATCCGCTCGCGGTGCGGCTCGGTATCGACGGTCTCGTCGAAACGGAAGAGGTCGAGCGTTATTTTACCCATGGACTAATACGATCTCACTTCGGGCTTGTACTTGGTGTAGGTGACTTCGCGCGAGTAATCGGCTTCGGGGTCGGCCTTCTGACCCTTATAGTGCATGAGCGAATGCTTCATCCAGTTTTCGTCGTCGCGGTTGGGGAAGTCGGTGCGCGACTGCGCGCCACGCGATTCCGTGCGCTTGAGCGCACCGAAGGCGATTGGCTGCGCGACGTCCATGAGGAATTCGGTTTCGAGGAGGCCGACGAGATCGGTGTTGAAGGTTTTGGACTTATCCATCACCGTCATCGTGGCGGCCGCTTCGCGCGCTTCGCGCAAGCCGTTGGTCGCCGTCGTAAGTTCGGCGTCGTTGCGGAAGATGAAAACGTTGTCGCTCATGAGGTTGTTGATCTGTTTACGGACGGCCGAGTGACGCTCGCCGCCCGTGCGTGCGAGGATCGCCGCGATCCGATCTTTCTCATTTGCCAGCGTCTTATCGCTCGAGCGAACGTTACCGACGCTCTTGATGTACTGCACCGCGTGCTTCGCGCTACGCGCACCGAAGACGATCGTTTCGAGCAGCGAATTACCGCCGAGACGATTGGCGCCGTGCACGCTAACGCATGCGACTTCGCCCGCGGCGTAGACGCCGGGGATACGCGTCGCGCCGAACTTATCGGTCTCGATGCCGCCCATGGCATAATGCATGCCGGGCAGGATCGGAATCGGCGTATCGATCGCATCTTTGCCCGTCGCATCGAGCGCGAGTTCGCGAATCTGCGGGAGGCGCTCGAGAATCTTTTCGCGGCCGAGATGGCGCAGGTCGAGCATGACGCATCCGTCGATGCCGCGGCCTTCGGTGATCTCCGTCCATTCCGCGCGAGAGACGACGTCGCGCGATGCGAGTTCGCCCTTGTTCGGCGCGTATTTGAACATGAAGCGCTCGCCCTCGCTATTGAGGAGGTACGCGCCTTCGCCACGCGCGGCTTCGGAAAGCAACACGCCGTTCTCTTTGAGGCTGGTCGGATGGAACTGGACGAATTCCATGTCCATGAGCGGAATGCCGGCGCGATACGCAATCGCCATGCCGTCGCCCGTCGAGGCGTAGCCGTTGGTCGTCTTCGCATACACGCGACCGAGACCGCCCGTCGCGAAGATCGTCGCCTTCGCCGTTACGAGTTCGAGCTCGCCCGAACGCATGTTGTACGCAACGACGCCCGTACCGATGCCGTCTTCGATGCAGAGCGCGGTCGCAAAATACTCTTCGTAGACTTTTACGTTGAAGCGCTCGAGCTGCTCCCACAGCGTATGGAGGATGACGAGCCCGGTGACGTCCGCGCTGTAGCACGTACGCGGCGAACCGGCACCGCCGAAGGGACGCTGCGCGATGCGGCCATCGGGGAGACGCGAGAAAATGCAGCCACGATGTTCGAGCCAGACGATCTGGCGTGGTGCGTCTTCCGCCATCGCTTCGATCGAATCCTGATCGCCGAGGTAGTCCGAGCCCTTGACGCAATCGAAGGCGTGGTTCTCCGGGGAGTCGTCTTCGCGATTTCCCAGTGCGGCATTGATGCCGCCTTGTGCGGCACCCGAGTGACTACGCACCGGGTGCATCTTCGAAACGATCGCGACGTCGGCCCCGGCCTCTGCGGCTTCCACCGCGGCTCGCATTCCTGCAAGCCCACCACCGACGACGACGACATCGTGTTTAATCAAGCCCTACGCCCCTCAAGTTGGAAAAAAAACGGCATGAAACTTCTTTTCGTAGTTATATCGCAACCGTGACCTCAGTGTAAGGACCTTCGTCGGACGCTACGAGCTACCAAACCGAACAGCGCTTTTCGGGTGCGCGGTACATGGCGTCTCCGGGCTTTACGGCGAAGGCGGCGTAGAACGCGCCTTCGTTCGCAAGCGTGGCGTTGACGCGGTAGACACTGACCGGATGCGGGTCGCCGAGCACCTGCGCGCGCATCGCCTGCGGGCGCGTTTCGTCGCGCCACACTTGCGCCCAATTGAGGAAAAAGCGTTGGTCGGCCGTGAAGCCCGCAGCGGGCGCGATCGAAGCGTCGGTCGAGGCGGCGTGCAACGCGTGATAGGCGATCGTCGTGCCGCCAATATCGGCCGCTGCCTCACCCGCATCGAGCTTGCCGTTGAGGTGGAGGCCCAAGCTCGGAACGACGAACGCATCGGCCTGCGCGACGATGCAGCCCACACGCGCGTGGAATTTCGCCGAATCCGCTTTCGTGACGATCGCGTGGAGGTTGCCGTCGCCGTCGAATTGGCTGCCCTCATCGTCGAAGCCGTGCGTGAGTTCGTGGCCGATCACGGCACCGATGCCGCCGAAATTCGTCGCGTCGTCGGCGGTCGCATCGAAGAACGGCGCTTCGAGGATTCCCGCGGGGACGACGATCTCGTTCATCGAGGGATTGTAGTAGGCGTTGACCGTCTGCGGCGTGAGGCCCCATTCCGAACGGTCGACGGGCTTCCCGACCTTGGCGATCTGGCGAGCGTTCTCGAGACGATCGCTCGCGAGGACGTCGCCCAAAAGATTCGCGCGCGAGATCGCGAGCGTCGCGTAGGAGCGCGGCTTGTCGGGATATCCGACTTTCGCCGTACTCAACTTCGCGAGTTTTGCGAGGGCGGCCGCGCGGGTTTGCGGGCCCATCCACGCGACGTGTTCGATCTCGTCGCGAAGGGCCGCTTTGATCGCGACGATCTCGGCTTGCGCGCGTGCCTTTGCGGTTGGCGGGAAGTATTTGGCGACGTACGCGTTGCCGAGCGCGAAGCCGAGCGTCGCATCGACGAGTCGCGCGCATTGCCGATTCCGTGGCGTGCGCACGGGTTGGCCCGAGAATTCTTTGTGAAATGCGAAGGCGACGTCGCGATAGGCTTTGGGAAGCGCGACGGTGTGCGTCGAAACTTGATGCCACCGCAGATACGTTTTCCACGTCGCGATCGGCGTGGTCGCGACGAGCGTATCGAACCCGGCGAAGAATTCGGGCTGACCGACGTCGATGCGCGCGAGCCCGCGCGCCGGCACGCCGGACTTCGTGAAGAATGCATTCCAGTCGATATGCGGGGCAAGCGCGCCGACGCGAGCGACGGGCATCGGATGATAATTCGCGATGGGATCGCGCAGCGCGTCGGGCGTCCGCGAGACGCGCGCGAGGCGCGTTTCGAGTGCGAGCACGGCGGCAGCCGAGGCTGCGGGATCGGCGTCGCCGAGCAGCGCGAACGTCTCTTTGACTTCGCGTACGAAGGCCGCGCGAATCGCCTTCGAACGCGGCGCGTTCGAGAGATAGTAATCGCGCGTCGGAAGGCTGAGGCCGCCTTGCCCCAGGCCCACGATCACGCGTCGCGCATCGGCGGGATCTTGTTCGGATGAAAATCCGAAATCGGCGTCGCTACCGCTAAAGGTCGCGCGCGCGAAGAGACCCGTGAGGTCGTGCGTCGTCCGGGCTCGGGCGATATCCCGAAACGTCGGATCCAAGGCGCGCGTTCCGGCCAGTTCCACGCCCGCCACGTCCATACACGCACCGTACATATCGCCGATCTTGCGCGCCTCGCTTCCGACCTTCGCGTCGGTCACCTCGGGCGATTCGAGAATGCCGATCAGCCGTGCTTCGTTTATTTTTTGGATTTCATCGAAGGCGCCCCAACTCGTGCGATCGGCGGGAATCGAATTGCGCGCGAGCCAGCCGCCGACCGCGTACCGGTAGAAATCGGCACTCGGGGCAACGGCTCGATCGAGGTTAGCCGAATTGATGCCCGACGGTGCGGCGAGCGCCGCGCTCGGAATCACGAGAGCGAAGAGTGAAAAACATGCGACGATGCGTCGCAGTGTATGAATGCGCATGGGCCTATAGACTCGACATTGCTCGGCGACGTCCCCGCAAAGGATCAGCGAATCGTGGCGCGCGATCGGCCAGACCGCCTTACGTCGCGAATTGGCGTTCGGTCACGAGGACGCTCGAGCGAGCCTTCCTGCACGACGGTACGTTGCGAGCGCGTCATCTTCATCTAGGTCAGGCCACAGCGCGAAGGCGACGCCACGGAGTGATGATGGTTGCCGTGCTTCGAGCGCGAGATACGTGACGAGCGCGAGCATACGCGTGCCGAAACGATCGTGAAGGGATTCACCGTCGCGCACGATCGCCGGTCGGCCAAAAAGACGGATGTTCAATCCGGGATTTATAGCCTACGACGACGTGGTTCGGCAGATCCGGCTAGGCTGACCTCGCGGGAGAGGGGCGATGGCGCGGCCCCGGAATCTTCGTCGCGATTCCAGCAATCCGAGGTCGATACCACCGTGAGTTCGTTCGTTCACCTACACGTCCACAGCGAGTACTCGCTGCTGGACGGCGCTTGTCGCGTCGACGAGCTGTGCCGACGGTCGGCAGAAAACGGTGCGCCCGGCGTCGCGCTCACCGATCACGGCGTGATGTTCGGATCGATGGAGTTTTACTACGCGGCACGCGATCACAAGCTCGTGCCGATCGTGGGATGTGAAGCCTACATCGCACCGCGCGGTCGCTTCGATCGCACGGTCCGCGACGAGGCACACGTGACGTTGCTCGCAGCCGACATCGTCGGCTATCGCAACCTCGTCGCGCTCATCTCGAAAGGCTTCCTCGAAGGCTATTATTACAAGCCACGGATCGATATGGATCTCCTCGCGAAACATCACGAGGGGCTCATCGTCCTTTCGGGATGCATGTCGTCGCTCTGCGCGCAGCCGCTGCTCAAAAACGATTACGCGGGCGCGAAGAAAGCCGCGCAATCGTTCGTCGATATCTTCGGCGATCGGTTCTACGTCGAGATCATGAGACACGGCATTCCCGAGCAAGACATCGTCAACGACGGCCTCATCAAACTCGCGCGCGACATGAAGCTCCCGCTCGTCGCCACCAACGACTCGCACTATCTCAACCGTGCCGACGCGCAAGCGCACGACGTGTTGCTCTGCATCGGCACGGGGAAGACCGTGCAAGATACGAGCCGTATGAAGTTCATGACGGATGAGTTCTACGTCAAATCTGCCGAGGAGATGCGCGAGCTCTTCAAAGACGTCCCCGATGCCTGCGATAACACGCTCGCGATCGTCGACCGCATCGACATGCGCATCCCCGAGACGCAATTCAACATCCCGATCTATCCCGTGCCAGCCGAAGAAGCGCCTCACGACAATGGGATCGCGCCGCTCTTCGCGGTGGACCGGACACCCGAAGCCTATCTGCGCGAGATATGCGAACTCGGTCTCGTCGCGCGTTACGGCGTCGAACGCGCTGCGAGCGATCCCGTCTTGCGCGAACGGCTCGACTACGAGCTCGGCGTTATCAACAAGATGGGCTTCCCGTCGTACTTTCTCATCGTTTGGGACTTTATCAAATACGCACGCGATCGCGATATTCCGGTCGGCCCGGGTCGTGGTTCGGCCGTCGGTTCGCTCGTTTCGTACGTCTTGCGCATTACCGATCTCGATCCGATCAAGTTCGATCTGATCTTCGAACGTTTCCTCAATCCCGACCGCATCTCGATGCCCGATATCGACACCGACTTCTGCGTCGAACGGCGCGACGAAGTGATCGCCTACGTTACCGAAAAATACGGCACCGATCACGTCGCACAGATCGTCACGTTCGGGACGATGGCGGCGCGCGCGGCCGTGCGCGATGCGGGTCGCGCGCTCGCCGTGCCCCTCGGCGACGTCGATCGCGTCGCTAAGCTCATTCCGTCGGGTCCCGGTGGGCTCTCGATCGAGAAGGCGCTCGAGCAGATTCCGGAACTTCGGGCGCAGTACGACGGAAATCCGCAAGTCCGGCAGTTACTCGATACGGCCAAATCGATCGAAGGATTAGCGCGCCACGCATCCACGCATGCCGCAGGCGTCGTCATCTCCAAAGATAAGCTCGTCGATATTACACCGCTGATCAAACTCGGCGATGACGACGTCAACACGCAGTACGACATGAGCTGGGTCGAAAAGATCGGCCTCCTCAAGATGGACTTTCTCGGGCTTCGCAATCTCACGGTGATGAAGAACGCCGAAGACGAGATCAAGCGTATCGACGATCCAGCCTTCGACCTCGCGCGCATTCCCGACGACGATTCCAAAACGTACGAAATGCTCTCGCGCGGTGAGACGACGGGCGTCTTCCAACTCGAATCCGACGGGATGCGCCGCGTGGTCGGCGATCTGCGGCCGACCGAACTCGCGGACATCATCGCACTGGTCGCGCTCTATCGTCCGGGACCGATGGAACTGATCCCGTCGTACGTCGCGCGCAAACACGGTCGGCAAGCCGTTTCGTACGTGCATCCCAAACTCGAAGCGAGTCTCGGGAAGACGTACGGACTCGCCTTGTATCAAGAGCAAATCATGCAAATCGCGCGCGACATCGCCGGTTTTTCGATGGGCCAAGCAGACGAACTCCGCAAGGTCATGGGCAAGAAGCAAAAAGAGAAGATCCCGATGTATCGCGAGAAATTCGTGACGGGTGCCGTGGGCCAAGGCCTGACGGCAAAACTCGCCGAGGAAATCTTCGCATTCGTCGAGCCCTTTGCTGGATATGGATTTAATAAGTCTCACGCAGCGGCGTACGGTTGGATCGCGTATCAAACCGCGTATCTCAAGGCGAATCATCCGCGCGCCTATCTCGCGGCGTTAATGGGCTCGGTCAAAGACAAAACGGAAAAACTCGTCGAGTATATCGACGAGGCGAAGAAAATCGGTATCGCCGTGTTGCCACCCGACGTGAACGAATCGCGGATGGACTTCACCGTCGTCGGTGAGGATATTCGCTTCGGGCTCGCCGCGATCAAAGGCGTGGGCGAAGGCGCGGTACGCGCGATGCTAGATGCGCGTGAGAAGGAGGGTCGCTTCGTCGATCTCTTCGATTTCGTCAAACGCGTCGATACGAAATTGCTCAATCGCAAAGTGTTCGAAGCGCTCATCAAATGCGGCGCCCTCGATTCGATGACCGGTAATCGCGCGCAAAAACTCGACGCACTCGACGCCGCGATCGAACTCGCTACGCGCTCAGCGCGCGATCGCGCCTCGGGACAATTCTCACTCTTCGGTGAGATCGAAGCGGCCAACGATCATCTCAAGCCACAACTGCGTTTGCTGCCCGCACCGCCGACGCTCGAAGCGCTCGCCTGGGAGAAGGAGACGCTCGGGATTTTCGTCTCGGGTCATCCACTGGCCGACGTCGCCGAGGCACTCGCTCGCGGTGGCGCAGTCGCGGTGAAAGATCTGCGCAATCACGAAGACGACGCGTTCGTCACCGTTGCGGGCATGCTCACGGGCGTGCGGCGCACGATGACCAAAGCGCAACAACAGATGCTCGTCGCGACGCTCGAAGATATGAGCGGCAGCGTCGAGTGCATCGTTTTCCCCAAGCAATACGCGACGTTACAACAAACGTTCGTGCCCGATGCGATCGTGACGCTCAAGGGCCGCGTCCGCTTTCGCGAGCGTCGCGGCTCGATGCCGGGCGACGACGTGCCGGTCGAATGTTCGATCACGGTCAACGAAGCGCGACCGTACGAACGGCGCGAGAGCGCGCCCGCTCCCAAAGGCTGGCACGTGACCGCTCTTTCCGTTAACGAAATCGACGCGCTCGCGCGCTTGCTCGACGAGTCGCCCGGTGCCGTGCCGATCGTGTTGCACGTCGGCGACGCGCGGGAAACGATGCCGCGCGGCATCTCCAATAGCGTGTACGTCAAGAACGAACTCGAATCGATCTTCGGCGGCGCGCGCGTCTGGGAAGCGGCGGTCTGATGCGCCTACCACTGGGCACGCGCGATTGGTTACCGGCAGAATTGCGACGCAAACGAGCGGTCGAGCACGTCTTGCGCGGCGTGTTCGAACGCTGGGCTTACAACGAAGTGCAGACGCCGAATTTCGAACGCTTCGACGCACTCGAGGCCGGCCTCGGCGAAACGATCGCGACGAAACTCTTTCTCTTCGCCGATAAGACCGGCACGCAGTGCGCGCTTCGGCCGGAGATGACGACGCCCGTCGCGCGCCTCGTCTCAACGCGGATGCGCGAAGCGCCGTTGCCGCTTCGACTTTCGTACGTCGCGCCCGCGTATCGCTACGAGGACGTGCAGGAGGGTCGCCTGCGCGAATTCACGACCGCGGGCATCGAACTCATCGGCCCGGACTCCCTCGACGCCGATGCCGAATCGCTCTTTACGGCGATCGAAGCGATGGATGCCCTCGGCCTCGGGGACACGCATTTCGATATCAATCACGGCGCGATCGTCGACGGCGTTCTCGCCGGTCTCGAACTCGGCTCTCACGCCGTGGCACGCGCGAAGGCGCTGATGTCGGGGCGAAACATCGTGGCGCTACGCGAACATCTCGAGGGTAGCGGGAGCGCACGCGACGTCGATGCGATCGTCGAACTTGCGATGACGCGCGGCCGCGAAAACGTGCTCGCGAGTGCGACCGCGCTCTGTCGCACCGATGCCGGCTTTGCGGGGATCGAGCGGTTGCGTAAGTTGCTCGCGCGCGCGGACGAACTCGATTTTGCGGCGCGCATCAACGTCGATTCCGCGCTCTTACGCGACATCACGTACTACACGGGGTTCATCTTCGAAGGCTTCGTCAACGACGTCGGCTTCGCGCTCTGCGGCGGCGGTCGGTACGATGCGCTCTTGCCGAGTTTCGGATTCGCTGCGGGTGCCGTGGGCTGGTCGCTCGCGGTCGAGCGCATCCTCATCGCACTCGAACGGCGTCATTCGCCCTTCGGCGCCGCGCCCGCAATCGATGTCCTCGTGAGCGGTTCCGACGTCGCGGCGGCGCGCGAACGTGCGGCGGGGCGGATCGTTCGAATCGACTTCGATCGTCTCACCGAAAGCGAATTACTCGCCGAGGCGCGGCGCCAACACATCCCGCGCGTCGTCATCGCGGCGGACGGTCACGTCCGCGAACTCGAGGTTACGTCATGAAGCTCGGACCGAGCGGTGGTCTTACGATCGCGATTCCCAAAGGCGCACTCTACGACGATTCCGCCGCGCGCCTGCGCGCTGCGGGCATCGACGTTCCGCTCGATCCCGGCCGCAAGCTTACGGTCGAAACCAGCGACGGCACGCGCGTCGTG
>JANYGA010000188.1 GCA_025359485.1 Rhodospirillales bacterium
CGTCGATTCCGCCCGCTTCCAGCGTCTCTTGCAATGCGTCGCGCATGAGCTCGAGTCGTCGGGCGCGTAAATCGTGCACGGTCGGCACGTTTTCCGTCGTGATCTTGCGTTTGGTTAAGTGCTCGATATTTCGCAACAGTCGCGTCTCGCGCGCCTCGGCGAACGTAATCGCCACGCCTTCGCGACCCGCGCGGCCCGTGCGACCGATGCGATGCACGTACGCATCGGGCGATGCGGGCACGTCGTAATTGACGACGTGCGAGACGTGATCGATATCGAGGCCGCGTGCGGCGACGTCGGTCGCGACGAGAATGTCGCTCGTCTTTTCGCGGAACCGACGCAGCACGCGATCGCGCTGGTCTTGCGAGAGACCGCCGTGCAAGGCTTCGGCGCCGTAACCACGCGCGCCGAGCGTCTGCGTGAGTTCGTCGACTTCGATGCGCGTGCGGCAGAACACGATCGCCGATGCGTCGTCTTCCATATCGAGCACGCGCGCGAGGGCGGCCGCCTTATGACGGCGTTGCACGACGTAGGCAACCTCGCGGACGCGCGGCGCTTCGCCCGCGGCGAGCGCTTCGCGCACGATCGTGACGCGTGCCGGATCCTTAAGATGACGTTTCGCAATTTCGAGGATGCGTCGCGCCATCGTTGCGGAGAAAAGTGCCGTCTGGCGAACTTTCGGGACGGCTGCGAGAATCGCATCGAGTTCGTCGGCGAAACCCATGTCGAGCATCTCATCGGCTTCATCGAGCACGACGGCTTCGACCGCATCGAAGGAGATCGTGCCGCGACGCACGTGATCGAGCGCGCGGCCCGGCGTCGCGACGACGACATCGACGCCGCGCTGCAACGCGCGCAATTGTTGGTGCATCGATTGGCCGCCGTAGACGGGCAAGACGCGAACATCGAGCGGGCGGCCATAGGTGTGTACGGCTTCGGCGACCTGCATCGCGAGCTCGCGTGTAGGCACGAGAATGAGCGCGCGAATCTTCCGCGCTTCGCCTGCGGCGCGACCGATGCGGTGGAGGAGCGGAAGGGCGAATGCGGCCGTTTTGCCAGTGCCGGTTGCTGCTTGGCCGAGGACGTCGCGGCCGGCCAGGAGCGGCGGGATCGCTTCACGTTGGATATCGGTCGGCTCTTCGTAGCCGAGCGCTGCGAGGGCACCGACGAGCGCCGGGTCGAGTCCGAGCGCGTTAAAACCGTCGGTTTGGGTGTTTTCCATATTTCCAGGTGATTCGCCAAATGGCGCGACTGCAACTGTTGTCATTGGTCATGACCGCTCGCGCTCCGAACGCGCGACGGGCGCCATGCCGCGAAAACACGATGCGCGGTGATCGTCGACGACGCCCGTCGCTTGGAGATAGGCGTAAACGATCGTCGACCCAACGAAGCGAAACCCACGCGCGCGTAGATCTTTCGAGATACGATCGGAGAGCGGCGTCGTCGCCGGCATCGCTTCGCCATCCGCGCGCCGCGTCACGATCGGGACGCCATCGACGTAAGCCCAGAGAAACGTCGCAAACGATCCATGCTCGCGCTGCACGTCGAGAAAGCACGTCGCGTTGCGCACGGTCGCCGCGATCTTTCCGCGATGACGCACGATACCCGGATCGCGCGCGAGCGCGTCGATCTTCGCTTCATCGAAGCGCGCGACGACCTCGGGATCGAAGCCCGCAAACGCGGCGCGATAGCCTTCGCGTTTGCGCAAAATCGTCTCCCAACTCAGACCCGCTTGCGCGCCTTCGAGCGTGAGCAATTCGAAGAGCCGTCGATCGTCGTGCACGGGGATGCCCCATTCCACGTCGTGATACGACAACGAGGGTTCGCGAAGCGCCCACGAGCAACGCACGCGGTTCACCGTCGGCTCGTCACGCATCGTACACTCGTTCGCGTCGAGCGGATCGCGCTCCGGCGGCGATGCGATACCGATGTCGACGGGTTCGGTATGCCTTGCGCGCCGCGACGGCGAATCGCGTCCACCGATGAATCTCGACGTGTCGCCCTCGGACGTTTCCGATATCACGGAACCGCATCCCGCGAACGATCCAGCGAGCGACGAGCGTAAAGAACGCGCGCGCATCAAAAAGCTCGTCGCGCCCCTCGGCTGGAAACTTATCGGCCGCGAGACGGCCGAGATTCGCATCGTTCGCGAATTCCGATTCGGGAATCGCACGATCGTCGTGCGCGGTCGCGTCACCGTCGACATGCCGAGCGAACCGACGAGAGAAGCGGGCGAGGCGGCCGTCGCGCCACTCGTCGATCCGACCGTCGGTCGCTTCGTTCACGCGATCGAACGCGCCGCAGCGAAGATCCTCACCGCGCCCGACGACGTCGAAAAAAAACACGTCTTCGAAAGCGCGTCGTTCTTCACGGCGATCGAAGATGCGCGGCGCGGCATCGTGCGCATCTATCAGGATCTCGAAAACAAGCGCATCGACGAGCGCGTCGAAGCCGATCTCGGTTTACGATTCTACATCGAGGGCTTCACGCACGCGTCGCGCACGTTTGAATATTTCGTCGGGCCGACGAATTCGGGCAAGACGCACGCCGCAATCGAGCTGCTGCGTGAAGCCGAGAGCGGCGCGTATCTCGCGCCGCTTCGTTTGCTCGCACTCGAAGTGCACGAACGCCTCAACGAACTCGGCGTGCCGACCTCGCTCGTCACGGGCGAAGAGCGCGTGCTGCTCCCCGACTCGCAGCACGTGAGTTCGACCGTCGAAATGGTTGATCTCAAACGCGAGATTGACGTCGCCGTCGTCGACGAAGCGCAGATGTTGCAAGACGAGCAGCGCGGCTGGGCGTGGACGCTCGCGATCGCCGCCGTGCCCGCAAAACACGTCGTCCTCTGCGGCTCCGATGACGGCTTGCACGCCGCACGCAGGCTCGCGACCCGCCTCGGCGTGACGCTCACCGAGCGTCGGTTCGAGCGCAAGAATCCGTTGCACGTCGTCGATGCGTTGCCGCTCACGGAATTGCGCGCGGGCGATGCGGTCGTCGCCTTTTCGCGCAACGCCGTCGTGGAATTGCAAGGCCAGATTTCACGCAACGGCCGCAGCACGGCGGCGATCTACGGCTCGCTCTCGCCCGCCGTCCGTCGGCGCGAAGCCGAACGATTCCGATCGGGTGAGGCGGCGATTTTGGTCGCGACCGATGCGATCGGTTTAGGACTGAATCTTCCGATCCGTCGCCTGATCTTCGCCGCCGTCGAAAAATATGACGGCACCGCGATGCGCGCGCTCACGCCGCCCGAAATTCGCCAGATCGCGGGGCGCGCCGGTCGCTACGGCATTCACGAAGAAGGCCAAGTGACGGCGATCGATCCGCGCGCCGTGCCGCTAATTCGCGAGAGTCTCGCGCGCTTCGATCCGCCGCCGACCGAGCCGCCGCTCTGGATCTCGCCGACCGACGAACATCTCCGGCGACTCGCCGCGATCATCGGCACGACGCGCGTGAGTCGGCTCATGCAATTCTTTCAGACTCGCGTCTTACGCGACGAAGACGCGAGCGTGCGAATCGCCGATCTCACCGACACGATCGAGGTCGCGATCGCCTTGGAACAATCGGATCGCTTTCTCGAACTCCCACTTGCGGTGCGCAATACGTACGCCCGCGCGCCCGTCACGACGCGCGGGAATTCTCTCGGCGTCCTCGCGCGTTGGGGCGATCGCCACGCGAGCGAAGGCCGCGTCGAGGGAACGGAATTGCTTACCGGGCTCGTTGCCCGCGATCGGCTGCTGCTCTTCGAAGATCGCTCCCGCCTCGCGACGCTCTACCTCTGGCTCGCGCAACGCTTTCCCGACGTGTATGTGAATAGCGCCGCAATCGTGCGCGTCCGCGAGCGGACCGACGACGATATTCACGACGCGTTGCTCGAACACGGTTCGAAAGCGCGCCCCGAGCGACGCGGACCTACGCCATTTCGCCGCAAAGGCCCGCCGAAGTTCGACAAGCGGCGGCTCAAAAAGTAACGCCTAGCGGCAGCGCGCGCAGCGACCGTAAAATTCGACGGAATGATCGTCGAGTGCGAAGGCTTGCTGCGCCAGGAGTGTGGCGCGAAACTGATCCATCGCGCCGCAATCGACTTCATCGACGTGCCCGCACGTGGTGCAGATTGCGTGATGGTGATGCTCCTCCGTGCAGAACACGTACGACATCTCACCCGCTCCCTCGGGCCGACTCGAGACGGCACCGGTCTCCAACAGCAGGTCGAGGGTGCGATAGATGGTCGAGAGCGCGATTTTCGGATGATCCGCTTTGAGAAGTTTGTAGATCGCGTTTGCCGTAAGGTAGCGCCTCTCGCTTTTCAGGAGGTCGAGAATGTGCCGTCGCGTTGACGTGGTGTAGACCGCTCGTACGCTTCCCCGCATGACCGGTAATTCGAGCCGCTCCTGCCCTTGGCATGCGCGGTCTCGCAATGGGGCAGAGCGGTAGCATCCCCGAGCGACCGACGGCGGGAAATCGTCGAAACGGGCCGATAGATTGCTTCGTGCCCAAAGTTGCGATCGAACGGACCACCAAACAAAAACGCGCGATTCGGACGGCATTTGAAACCGAGGGCCGACCGCTCTCGACGAATGAAGCGTTCGAAGCCGCGCAGGGGCTCGTCGGCGGACTTGGCATCGCGACCGTCTACCGTTCGATCAAGGCGATGCTCGACGACGGGTGGCTCACGCCGATCGACGTTCCCGGCAAAGGCGTGCTCTACGAACTCTCCGGGAAAGCGCACCACCATCACTTTTCGTGCACGACGTGCCACCGCGTCTACGAACTCGATGGCTGCGTCGACAACGTGATCGTCCCACTCCCGCGCGGCTTCAAAGCGTCCGGTCACGACGTAACGATTTTCGGTCGCTGCGCGACCTGCGCGACGCCCCCGCGCCCGCCCGCCGCGAAGAAGTCGACCATCGCGAAAAAAGCTACGCCGAGAGCACGAAGCGCGACCAAACGTCGATAGAACCGGTCGGAGTCTCCTAAGAACGATTTCTCATTAGCAGGTAAAAACCCGGTCGATAATGCGAACCGCTTATCGTCTAGCGACGCTTTCGCGCTCGTGCGTTACCGAGAGCGCGTATTTACGATGAGCAGCGGCGCTCCGGAACCGCGCACGAGATAGCGTTTCGATTCGAGTTCGTCGCGGGGGAATCGCCAGAGTGACCAAGATATAGCGCGCCATAATCAGGTGATATGTCGTGTGGGGCAGGAGCAAATGATCGAGTCCGACCACGAAACAAAATAAAATCGTGGAGATGACACCGTACATTTTGACTTTCGGATCGACTCCGCTCGACTAATTTCGCGCGAAATCGCGAGCCGAACTGAGTTCGCCGTCTCGCGTCGTGAAGCGAATCGTATCCGTCCTCACGCGGGCGTGTGCAAACCCTCCGACGCACCGTACACCGCCGAAGCGAGTCCCGCGGGACCCCGCCGATCACGATCGCATCGTACGTGCCACTCGATGGCTTTGTCTGCAGGTTCACCGCGATCGCGAGTTCGCGTGTCGAGGGATGCGCTAGCAGCGTTCCATCGACCAGCCGCACGATCGGAAAGCGATCTTCGAAGGTGGCGATTTCGGGAAAACGTCGTTGCGAACGCGGATCGTCCACGATGAGAAATTCGTGACGGACGCGATTGCGCGATATCCCAGCGATGTCGGAAAACCACGACGGCTGGCCTTCGACTCCGTCGCACGCTCGCTGAGATATTGCAGACGATCGCGCATCGCATCCAACATGATTTCGCGGAAGCTCGTATTCGAGTCGCATCACGCGACAATCGACGATCGCTCGCGCATTCACGAACGCATCGGCACCGAGTAAGATCCGTGCCGACGCGTTTGGTGATCTCCATACGACCGTCGAGAACGACGTATTCGCCCGCGAGCACGCGCAGTTCGGCCGATTTCGAAACGATATCGCCCAAGTCGTCTTCGGAAAATGATGCGAAGAGCGCGAGATCGCGCACATGTTCGACGGTAATCACGGCCGCCGCCCGGACGATACGGTCATGCGCGTTGCTTCGCACGGACATGGTGTAAAACTAGCCACAGCTCGGATTAACGCTCTTCTGGATTGACCCTGGGGCCTTTCCGTGAGAGCATCACGCAAAAGGCTTGATTTAGCTACCGACGACGCGCGGGCCAGAAAGCTCGAGCGTTCGCCATCGGAGAGCCGATCCATGAACGTGGCAGCCAACGGTACGATGATCATCACCCAACATCCCTCGACGCCGTCATGAAGACCGCGCATGTTCGGGCCTTCAGCGTGACTCGCGCGAATCGTCTGCCGGAGGGAGCGTTCGATGAGTTGCGTCGTTTGATCGAAACCTATCAGCGGCTTCGTTCGCGAGCCGATGCGAAGGCAAACGGCACCGATGCGGAAATCGCCGTCTTGAAAAATCGTCTCGATGCGCGAACCTCGCAATGGACCGATCTCGGCGAAGCCGTCCTCTGTACGATCTGGCTACTCGAAGTCGAAGAGGTGCGCGCGCATTTAGCGAGCTGGCGACGTCGCATGCACGAAGTGATCGGCGATACGCGGTACGCATCGTATTCGGCCTGCGCGGCCGATCTCAACGCGCTGCCCCCGGACGCCGTAGCGTTGCGCGCGGATCTGGCCGAGTGCATCGACACCGTGAACTACTTCTACGGCGCTTACGGTGTTGCCGCGAGTAGTCGTACGCAAGTGACGAAAGCGTTGATCGCGTACGCGGCACTCGTTCTGGGCGTCCTCGCGTCGTTCGGCATCTTCTTCGCATTTGCGTCGCATCTCAATATCGTTTTGCCCGTCGACGCGCTGGAATACATGCTTGCGACGTCGGCTGCCGCCGTTTTCGGCAGCGTCATCAGCGTGCAACGCCGATTGCAAGACCCAACCATCGACGTCGATCCGTTGTATCGCTATATCCAAAGTCGTTCGGATCGATTGAGCATGACGTTCGTCTCGGTCGTCTTCGGTGCGGTGTTCGGGTTGACGGTCTACCTCTTGCTCCTCTCGGGGTTACTCGGTGGCTCCGCGTTCCCGCAAATCGGCGACGACGGCATCCCGAAGCCCGGCAAGACGGTCGCCTTACTCCTCCTCTACGGCTTCCTCGCCGGATTTGCGGAGCAGTTGATCCCCGACACGCTGACGCGCATCGCGGCGACGACGATCGATGGCATCGTCGGCGCACCGTCGACGACGCCAATCCCGCCGGTGCCGACGCCGGACCGTGACCTCGGCCGCGCGAGATCTGCGAACGTCACGACCGCAAGTTCGGCCGCGGCCGCCGAGCCGACGAACGTCGCGACGTACGACCACGCGGGAGCGTGAATGCCAGCTTCCGTTGCGAATGTGGAGCCGACGAGCAGATTCGAACTGCTGACCTGCTGATTACGAATCAGCTGCTCTACCAACTGAGCTACGTCGGCACGGGCGAGCCAAAACCGGACTCAAGCGCCGCGCCATAGGTTCACGCGAGCGAGGCCGAACCCTGCATCAGTCGTACCCGAGATCGAAGTCGGCCGGCGCGAAATCGCGCAGCATCGTATACGGTTCGTGCACGAGGGCGAGCGCGGATCGCGAGAACCAAGCGCGTCGCAGATGTAACGTGTCGAGCACGCGCACGATCGTCGCGTTGCGCGGATCGAGATCCGCGCACATGCGCAACGCCGCGGCGATCGCGAGGCGCTTCGTCGGCATCACCATTGGCATGCGCGCGTTGCCCGCAGCCGTCGTGGTGAGCGCGTTGAGGTACGTCGGGAGCGGATCGTACGCCGAGGCGAGCTCCGAAGTCACGACATCGGCGAGACCGACGCCGTTGCCGTTCCCATCGTCGCCCGCCATCGCGAGATAAACGAGGCGCGTCACGTCGGGGCCGCCGGAGATCGCGGTGCTTGGAAAGCGCCCCGTGACGTTGGGATCGCCACCGCCACCGCTCACGCTTTTCCCGACGCGATCGACGACGAGAACGTCTATTTTATCCAGCGGCAAGCGCGCGAGATTATTCGATGCTTCGACGAGCAACTCGCGCTCGCGCGTTAAGATGTCGCGTGCCGCGAGCGCTTCGACACGACACGGCTCTTCGTGTGCGTTTTCGAGAATGGCGAGCGCGAAGGCGACCTTCCCCGTCGCGATCGTGACGGCTGCGGCTTCGGGAACGCTATCGCGCATTTTGTGCCACCCGAGAGAATGGATCGATCGCGCGCCTTCTTGTTTCCCGAGTCCCAGACCGAGCATCTTCGCACAGCCACTCTCGATCGGGCCGCGAAACGACGTGTGCGGCTTCACGCGGTTGATCGCAACGATCGCATCGGCCTCATGGGCGAATGCGTCCATGTAGACGGGCAAACCGCTCGGCGTATGGCCGATCGCGACGCTCTCCATCGTCGCGCGAATGGGCGCGCCGACACGGGCTTCGGTGATTCCGAGATGCGCGAGGACGTCGGCTTGACCTTGCGCCGTGGATGCGCCGTGCGAGCCCATCGCGGGAACGATGAATGGTTCGGCACCATTGGATCGAAGCGCTGCGATAACGGCTGCGACGAATGTATCGATGCGCGCGATGCCGCGACTGCCGACGGCGACTGCGACACGACCCGTTGGAAGCGTGATCGTCGCGAGCGCGGCTGCGACGGCGGCGGCGGGATCGGTGAGGGCGGGCGGCGTCGGCATCTCGCGCTCGACGAGCGCGAGATCGGGGATCTCGATGGCACCGAGTTCGTGCTCGAAACGTTCGGTGTACCGTGAGACATCCATCATCGTCGATCGCGGTTCGACGCGCAGGCACGGCCTCCGGTACGTCCGAAGCGCGAATCATGACCCCGATCGAACGCGGCGCGCTCGTCGCCCTCGCCGTCATCGCGTTCGTCGGAAGCTCGATCGCCACGGCAAACGCCGATTGCTCGTCGCGCAAGAATTACGGCGCTGGGATCGTCTTCGTAACCGATCGCGAGCCGCTCGGCGACGAGCGTATCTTCGGCGGCGAACGCGCGCGCGGCGACGCGGACGACCTCGTAACGACGGGCACGCTCACCGGCACCAAACCCGCACAGACGCGCGGCTGCACGTCGCGACTCTCGTTTTTTCAAGCTCTCAACCATCGCTTCGCGCGCGGGCACGGACGACACATCCTCGTCTACGTGCACGGCTATTACACGTCGTTCGTCACGGCATCGCGCGATGCGCTCACGCTCGCGCACGAGGTACGCTTTCCCGGCCCCGTCGTACTGTACTCGTGGCCCGCGACCGTCACCGCAAAACCGGCGTACGGTACCGAATCGCGCAACGCCGCGTGGTCGGCGCCGCACTTCGCGCGTTTCGTCAACGACCTCGAAACGCACTTCCACAACGTTCCGATCTCGTTCGTTGCCAGCGGCGTCGGCGCACGTTTCGCGACGTCGGGGCTGCGCGTCGTTCGCGATCCGCGCTGCCGGCATTGCTTCGAGCGCGCGGTTTTCGTGCAGCCCGAGATCGCGGCCGACGCGCTGCGACGCAATCTCGATCGCGCGCGGATGTGCGACGGCCGACGCGACCCCGCACGCACGGGTGCGCCGATCACCATCTACACGACGACGCCGCACCCCAGTTCGTGCTCGGGCATCGATACGGTGCGCGTTCCCGTGCGCTTGATCGCGGAGAACGGCGGCCGCGATCCACTCGCGAGCGCCGTGCTCGTCCGCGACGTCCGCGAAGCGCTCGCGGGGACGCCGCGTACGGCCTCATCGCGGCGGCTCGCGCACGCAGCGTCGCGCGCGCGAAAGGCTACGGCGAAGTCTTAAAGGCCTGAACGAAATCGCCACTGGGCTGCGCCCAGACGATCCACATCTGGCCCGTGCGCCCATCGAGACCGATCGTATGGGCTTCCGCGGGAACCGTCGTTTGCGCGACGATCGTCGGCGCGCCGCTGGGATTATCGCGCAAGACCGTCACCATGCCGCTCCCCGCACACGCGAAGAGATGCGTCGTTCGATCGAGACTGCATTGATCGACGCGCGCTTGAATCGCCGTCTTGCCGACGAGCGTTCCCGTTCGATCGTACGCCGCGACCATGCCGTTCTGCCCTCCCACGAGGACGTGGCCGAGCGAGTCATCGTATTGCAGCGGATGGTTGCCCGTAATCTCGGGCGTGCGTACGGTTTGCTTCACCTTAAGCGTTTTCGCATCGATCACGACGTATTCGCCGAGATTCGCGATATTTTGATACACGTCGTGCGTTTTCGGATCGATGTCGAGGTACTCGGGTTTGTGGCCGGGGAGATCGACCGTCCCAACACTCTTCATCGACGCGCCATCGAGGACGTAGACGTGCGTGCCGTCGTCTTCATCCGCGTAGACGTGGCCCGTTGCCGAATCGTACGCCACCGCATCGACCGCGCCACCCACGTCGGTCGTGCGCAGCACTTTCATCGTGACGGGATCGACTTCCGAGATCGAATTATCGGTGCCGTTGCCGGTAAAAACATGCCCCGAGACCGGGTCGACGGCGACGCCGTGAACCGACCCGATTTTGATTTGACCGAGTACGGCTCCCGAATCCGCATCGACGATTGCGAGGCATGAGCTCCCCGTATGCGCGGTATAGACGCGACGTCGTTGCACGTCGACGGTGACGTAATCGAAGCCGCTAAAAATCGGCACGGCTTGTGGCGGGGCGACAGGCAAGAGAGTCATGCGGCGCTTATCGCGTGCCGTGAGAGCGGAGTCCTCTCGAAACTTTCTGGGAATTACCAAGACATTAACTTTGTCGCTCCAGACTTAATGCGGTCGTAATCTCGGCTTAGCCACTCTTGCATATGGTAGGCGTGTTTCCACTCGATTTGCTTTAGGAGCATAATGAAACGCTTCACACGTTTGGTCGCAGCTTTGCGAGCCGTCGTGGTTTTCGCGATCGTCGTCGCGATGGTCGCCCCTGCGAATGCACAGTCGCCCGTGATCCCTCTGAGTGGAACGGTGATCGACGCAGCCTCAGGCCTACCGCTCGCGACGGCGAACGTCACCGCAACGGGACCCGCCACAACCACGGTTTCGGCCGATCGCGACGGACGATTTACGTTCGCTTCGATCGCTCCCGGTCTCTACACCCTCGTCGCACGCGCCGACGGCTACCAGCCGGCGCAGAGCGAATCGATCACGCTCGTCGAGAACAGCACGGCGACCGTGACGCTGAGTCTACAGCGCGTCGCCGGTTCGTCGAATCTCAAAACGATCGGAACGACGACGGTACGCGCGAGCGCGTCGTTGCAGAAAGCTTCGGTCCTGTACCAACAGGTCAACGCGGAAGCCGTGACCGAGCAGGGCCTCTACCGCCTCGGCGACGCGCTTCGCGAATTGCCGGGCGTCGTCAACAGCGGGAGCGATACCGCAGCACCCGCCGACGACATCAATCTCAACTTTCGCGGTATCGGAAATCTCGAAACGCTGACGCTCGTCGACGGACACCCCGTCGGGTACGGCCTGCGAAGCCCGTATAATTTCGATATCTCGCCCGCACCGCTCTTTCGCAACGTCGTCGCCGTCTACGGCTCGGGTGCCGATCAATTCTATCCGCTCAATTCGATCGGCGGTATCTTCGATTTCCAAACGATCAATCCGACGCGGACGCCTCGTGCCTCCATCACGCAGCAAATCGGCACGTTCGGTCAGTCGAGCAGCATCTTTACGACGACGGGGACGATCGATAACATCGGTTACGCGATCGCACTCGGCGGTCAAGGCACGAACGGCCCCGTGAGTCATCGCCACGATCTCTTCGGATACTCGGCAGCGCAAGATCCGGGCGCGACCGATGCGTTTCGCAACAACGGCTTCTATCAAGTCGACACCGCGACGACGACGCACACCTTGCTCGGTAAACTCACGTTCCCAATCGCGAAGAAAACGACCGGACTCGTTTCGGCGCTGACGGAGTCGTTCTACGACGATAAGACGGGCAACGGCGACCTCGATTTCCTTCCCTACGATCAAGCCCTGGCATCCGCGACCGCAACGGCCTCGGCGCCAAACGCCTACGCGGTCGCGGGTGGTCCGCAGATGTCGATCGCCGATGCGAGCGGCAACATCACGTGCCCGCAAGGGTACGCACCGCTCACGAACGGCAACGGGGTTCCATCGGGCACGTTCACGCAGAACACGATCGGCCTCATTCAAAACGGCGTCCGCACCGCGTGCGTTACGCCGCAGCAGTACGCGGCGAATGCCTCCGGCCTCAACGGTGCGGGCCCGGCATTCCAGACCTACAATCTTCAGGATTATCACGCGAGAGTCACACAGACCAACGGCAATCAGGAAACGTACGTCGACGGTTACGTCGATCGCTACACGCATCACTACGATCGCGATCAGCAATTGCCATATATCGCGGCGCCGGGCGATAACCCCAATTCCTATTACGAAGGCGTCGTCAACAGCGGCCTCACGCTCGCGACATCGTTCACGTCGCCAGCGAACACGCTCGGCCTCGGATTCTCGTACAACAACGCGAACTACTACGACTACAACAGTCCGGGCCCGATCGTCGTCACGGCGTCGAGTAAGAGTGACTTTACGGGCTTCGTGCGCGACGCGTACAAAATTCCGTCGCTCCCGCTGACGCTCTACGCAAACATTTTCGTCAAGAACGCCGGCGAGACGAATACGTCGTTCGTCGATCCGCGTCTCGCGGCGGTCTACACGCTTAAGAACGACGTCTTTCGCGCGAGCGCGGGTGTTTCGAGTACGCAACCCTATCTCGCCGCGATCAGCGCGCCATTCACGCAAGGCTCGACGGGTGCGCTCGCCGGCAACGTCACCAACGCCCCCGGCGGATCGTGTTCGACCGCGACGAACAGTCCGATCTCGATCGGCTCGGGCGGCGGCGGCTCGTTCTTGCGTCCCGAACGCGGCGTCGATCTCGAAGCGAGCTACGGCCACCGATTCGGCGGCGATTCGAACGTGCAAGCGACGTTCTACACGACCAACGTTTTCGATAAAATCTATAGCGCGACGTCGCCGCTATCGATCACCGGAAGCGGCTTCATCAACCCATCGTATCTCGCGCAGGTTCAGGCAGTCGTGCGCGGCATTTGCGGCCAGAATTTCAACGTCAGTACGGGCCTCGGCGTCTCGGCCCCGGTCAATCTCGGACACGTCCGCGCGCAAGGCGTTGAGGTCTCCGGTCGTCAGCGCCTGATCCGTCGCGTCGCCCTCGATTACGATTACGGCGTCAATGCCGTCCAACTCGTGAGCGCGCCGGCCTCACTCCTGGTGCGTCAGTCGACGCTCATCCAGGGCGCGCAATTGCCGAACGTCCCGTTGCATCAATACAATCTCGGTCTCAACTACGAGTTCGTCCGCAACGCGAATTTCCGCATCGCCTATCATCACATCTCCGACAACAACACGAAAAATCTCGGGCCGTATGGCTTTGCGGATCTCGTGATTGCCGGCCCCGTCGGCCCCGGTCGCCTCGGGATCGCCGTCAACAATCTTTTCAATAGTCAAGCGTTCTATCAGGGTCTCGAAAACGTCGGCGTCCCGCTCGCAACCAATTCCTATGCGGGCGGTCAACCCAAAGCGCAGGAGCTCTTTGGGCTGCCGAATCGACAGATCGACTTTACCTACACGCTCTCAACGAAGTAGCACGCCCCATCGCGGATGCGCGATGCGACGAAGAAAACGGCGCGGTTTGCTTACCGCGCCGTTTTTACGCGTTCTCCGGGACGTCGTGAAACGTACCTTTCTTCGCGGTGTCGTCGAGTTCGAGATCTTCGAGGAGATAGTAGACGATCTTGCGATCGTCGAACCCGACCTTCGCGAGCGCTCGGCCTCCGATCTCGACGACCTCGTGGATATGCCCGACTTGTCCCGCATACCGATAGTTCACGGCCGTATAATTCGCTTCGTCCGGTTTGGGATGCGGCGTAGCCTTCGTCCCGCGCAACGGCGTTTTATGGCGATGGTCGCTCATGTGATACTCCTTCGCTCGTGTCGGCCCGAGCTACCAATCTTCGACGTCAGGTCGATCGAACCGATCATCGGACGTCGCGCACGAGCGAGACGTACCCATCGAACGTGTCGACATCGTCGAGAAAACCAAGGGCACGTAGCACGTCGATGCGTTCGTCGCCCGCGGTAAACCGCGCGATCACGACGGCGGCAAAGCGGCCGACCGCGATCGCGTTGAGCTCGCGCACGAGTGCCGCATACGACGCACGATCGCCTTCGAGCGCGCTGATGAGCAGTGCGGACCCATCGACCTCGAAGGTCGCCGAACCACCCTCGGCGCGCACGGTATGCGAATCGCCCGCCGTGGCGACCTCATGGTCCGGAATAATGCGAGCCTTCGCCATAGGGCACGAAGAGCGTATGCTCTTTGAGGAAGCGTAATTTTACGGTCCCGGTCGGGCCGCTGCGGCTTTTTGCGATGATGAACTCGGTGAGATCGGGCTCCGGCGCGCTCTCGGGATTGTAATACGCGTCGCGGTAGAGGAACGTGACCATATCGGCCTCTTGCTCGATCGCGCCCGAATTATGCGTGAGCATATCGTCGACGACAAAATTATGGAGATCTCCGACGGTAAGATCGTAGACCATGTCTTCACCGCACGGCTCGATCCGCACGATCGGATCCCAAAGGACGTCCGAAAAAGCGAGCGCTTCGAGAATCGCGTCGTCGAGGCGCTCTGCGACGAGAGCACGCGTCGTGCGAGACATCGCCTCGCCTTGGTCGCGCCATCCGAGCTGAGCATGAGAGAGACGCGCTTCGGCGCGCAACATGCGCACGTACGGATTGACGTTCGCGGGAATGCGATCGAACTGGGCCGCGTCGTTTAGCTTCTCACGAACGATTTTCGCGATCGCATGCTCGTGTTTTTTGCCGAGAAAACCGATGCGATCCATGAATCGCGTGACCGATTCACGTTGCATGAGCGAAACCGTCCAAATCGCTTTCGTTTCGGTACGATATCCGTCAATGTTTCGCGTATCGCTCGAAACAATACCATTGATACCGAACCTTAGCAGAGCATGCTGGACGTCGCGCGCGAGACGTTCGCTAATCGTGCTGAGTCGAACGGTTACCCGCGTACTTGTCGAGCCGCGCGTGAGGCTACCATCTGCGTGGAAAAGGCCACGAAGAAACGCCGCAACCACATCATCGCTTTGCTCGAAAAGCGATTCCGGAATATGTTTTTCGTCGCCCGTCGATTTCCACACGCCGAGGCTGCGAAGCCACGTCGTTAAGGGGTTGCGCCCGGCACCACACATTCGTCCAGTCGTAAGAACAACTCGCGTTGCCTCCGTACCGGCATGTTCGGCTCGAACGTATGGCTCGAGCGAAAATTCGTCTCGTCCCAGCCGGACCGCGATATCGGCTTCCGCCTCCGTTGCCACGGTGATTGCCGGGCTGCCGCCGAAATGGCCATCGCCTGTCAACCATCCGAGCAGCAACGCGCGGCCGATGGTAAAGCTCGGATCCTTGGTCGGCGCATTGGTCGTCGCGTATCCCCGCGGCACGGCAATCGCATCGCCTACGCCCAATTCTCGAAGCTCGACCCAGCGCGACAGCGTGCGGAATCGGTGGCCCGCGGTGGCGCGAATAGAGCGCCCGCTTTGCGTCTCCATTCGGTACACCTGTTGCGTCCCAACAGTCCAAGCGTCCGTGATCGGTCGTTTCACGAGCTTATACCGTTCATCGACGGCCCAGACATCGAAGCGCAGATTCTTTGCGACGATTTCGGCCATTGAGAAACGTGCACCCGAAGACGCGTTCGTTACGAGCGAATCGCCGACGAGGCAATCGCGCAAATCCGAAAGCATCGGTCGTTTATCGTTGCGCGACTCGACGCCGCGGTTGAGCTGAGCGAGTGCGAAGATCGGAATCTGCAAATCTTTCGCCGTCGCTTTGAGCGTACGGCAGATTTCCGAGAGTTCGTCGTTGCGATTTTGCGGACGCGACGACGTCGATGGGCGCACGAGTTGCAGGTAGTCGATGAAAACGGCGGCGAGCCCGTCGCCGGCTTGCAGACGCCGACAGCGGCTACGAATCTCGGTGACGGTGACCGTGCCCGAATCGTCGATGTAGATCGGCAACTGCGAGAGCGCGCTCATGCCGCTCGAGATTTTCTCCCATTCGGGATCGCGAATGTTGCCGCGCTTGAGATTCATCGAATTGATCCGCGACTCGGCGCAGAGCAGTCGCGTGACGAGTTCTTCGTTCGTCATTTCGAGGGAGAAGAACGCGACGGGCCGTTGTTCTTCTTTGGCGACGGCGGCCGCCATCGTGAGCGCCATCGACGTCTTTCCCATCGCCGGTCGCGCCGCGAGAATGACGAAATTTCCCGGCTGAAACCCCGCCGTGTACTCATCGATATCTTTGAAGCCCGATGTGAGTCCCGTGCGATCGCCGCGATTGTGATACGCGCGATCGATCTGCTCGAAGGCGCCTTTGAGGAGCTTGTTGATCGGCGAGAATTCGGAACGATTCTGCTTGCGGCCGACATCGTAGACGATCTGTTCGCTGCGATCGAGCGCGCCTTCGACGTCTTCTTCGTTCTCGAAGCCGATCTTCGTGATCTCGGTACCGGCATGGATGAGCCCGCGTAACGACGATTTCTCGCGTACGATGTGCGCGTAGTATTCCGCGGAAGCCGCCGTCGGTACCGTGTCCATCAGCGAGTTGAGGTAGGGCAAGCCGCCGACGTTTTCGAGTAGCGCCTTGCGCCGCAACTCTTCGGCGAGTGTGATTTTATCGAGCGGTTCGCCACGTTCGTAGAGCTGGACGAGCGCGAGAAAAATCGTCTCGTGAACGTGTGCGTAAAAATCCGGTGGCGAGAGGATCTCGCTCACGGCCGACATCATCTCGCGATCGACGAGGATCGACCCGATGACCGCCATCTCGGCTTCTAGATTGTTTGGTGGTATACGATCGACCTGACCGTACCCCGTCGCCGCGATCGCCACTAGCGCGCGCCCCGTCGCGGGCGTGCGAGTTCGAGTGCGTCGAAGGCTTCGCGGACGTTCCGAACGGTCACGATCTCCATATCGCCGAGCGTGCGATCGACGTCGCGTTCGTTTTCGCGCGGCACGATCGCGAGGCGCATCCCGGCCTGCCGCGCCGCGTACATCTTCTCGACGATTCCGCCGACGGCACGCACGTTGCCCGCAATCGAAAGCTCGCCCGTGATCGCGACGTCGCGCGGAAGCGGCGTTTTCGTAATCGCGGAATACAGCGCCAAAAAGACGGCGAGCCCGGCGGATGGTCCGTCGATGTTGCCACCACCGACGACGTTGACATGCACGTCGTAATCTTGTGGATCGACGCCCGCGACCGCACGCACGACCGAACTCGCGTTGAAGACGCTGTCCTTCGCCATCGAGCCCGCAGTGTCGTTGAAACGTACGGTGCCCTTGTTCGGTTCGCGCGCCGCAAACGCGATCGCTTCGATTTCGATGATGCTGCCGACGTGATGTGCGACGCCGAGCCCGAGCGCTTTCCCGATCTCGCGACCGCGCTTCGCGCGCACGGGTGTGTGCGGCACGAGCCGACCCGCCTGCACGACCGTCGTGACGTCGTCTTCCACGATCGTCGCCGCCGGCGTGCGCGACGACCGCGTCGCGCGTGACGAACGCTGTTGCGCGCGAAAGAGAGCGTGACCGTGAGCGTCTGCGAGAATCTGCACGGCTTTGCGCCCTTCGATCGTATAGGATGCGACGAGTTCGGCGACGCGCGGTGCGAGCTTCACGCCCAAACGTTTCGCCGCGCCCGCAACGATGTCACGAACTTGGACTTCGGTGAGCGGTTCGAAGAAAACTTCGGCGCAGCGCGACCGAATCGCCGCATCGATTTCACTCGGATCGCGCGTCGTCGCACCGATCATGACGAAGTCGGCGGGCGCACCATCGGTAAAGAGCTTCTTCACGTACGCGGGAACGCTCGGATCGCTCTCGTCGTAATACGACGACTCGAACGAGAATCGCTTATCTTCGAGCACTTTGAGCAGCTTCGTTTGGAGCACCGCGTCCATCTCACCGATCTCGTCGATGAAGAGCACGCCGCCGTGGGCTTTCGTGACGAGTCCGAGTTTCGGTTCGGGAATGCCGCCCTCGGCAAACTCGCGCCGCGACCCCTGATAGATCGGATCGTGCACGCTGCCGAGCAGCGGATTCGTCGTTTCGCGCGGATCCCAACGCAACGTCGCACCGCTCGCTTCGACGAAGGGAGCGTCGGCTGCGAACGGTGTGTAATCACGCGTCTTCGCAACATCGAGTGCGAGACGCGCGACCGTCGTTTTCCCAACGCCGGGCGGACCGTACAAAATGACGTGTTGCGGAAACGGCGACGAGATTTTTGCGAGCAGCGATGCGATCGCAGCCTTCTGACCGACGACATCGGCGAGCACGCTCGGACGCACGAGCGCGAGTGCGCTTGCGGAAAGTTTGCGATCGTCGAGGGCGACGAGGTCGCGCAGCTTCTTCTCCGTTGCCGGCGTCTCGGGGCCCGCGTCGTCGCGAATCGCTTCGAGCTTGAGATCTTTGAGATAATCGAGATGGCGTTCGGCCATCTTGATGTTGACCTTCGTCTCGATCTTCTCTTCGAGCGTGCGTTGCGCGACGAGATCGGCGAGACCATCTTCGATCTCCGCGATCGCATCGCCGAATTTTCCGGGCTGCGGGACGCGATCGAGCGTGGGATCTTCGAAGACGAGCCGTTGCAACGCCAAGATGCGCTCGGCGAGAACGCTCGAGCGCATGAGTTTGAGCGCGTTGAGTTTCCCCGCGCGTAAGACCAGCTTATCGGAACCGATCGTGTTCGCGAGCAGCTCGTAAAGCGCGGCGACGTACCGGCGCATGCCGTCGTCTCCGCCGAATTTGCGGCGGAAACGAGCGAGATTCGCGGGATCGACGCCGACGGCCATGTTGCCTTTAGGCGGTCGAGGCGATAACTTTCACCGTGGTCTTCGCCACGATGTTCTTACCGAGTCGGATCTCGACGGGGTAGCTTCCCAGCGACTTGATGTTGTCGGGAACTTCGATTTTATGACGATCGATCTCGACGCCGAGCGCCGCATGGATCGCATCGGCGACGTTGGCATTCGTGATCGCGCCGAAGAGCTTGCCGTTGCCGCCGGCCTTCGCCGGAACGGTAACCTGGAGGCCTTCGAGTTGCTTGCCGAGGGCTTCCGACATGGCGACCGCCTCGGCATCGCGCCGGGCTTTGGCCTTGCGTTGCTGTTCGAGAAGCGCGAGGGAGCCTTTGGAGGCTTCGGCTGCGAGGCCGCGCGGGAGCAAGAAATTGCGGGCGTAGCCGTCGGCGACTTCGAGGACGGTGCCGGTCGTGCCGAGCGACTTCACGTCGCTCATCAAAATGATCTTCATGGGTTAGTCCGCGACGAAGGGTAAGAAAGCGATGACGCGAGCGCGTTTGACCGCGACCGTAAGGAGGCGTTGATGCTTGGCACAGCTGCCGCTGATGCGACGCGGCAAAATTTTTCCGCGCTCCGAAATGTATTTGCGCAGCCGCGTGACGTCCTTATAGTTGATGTCGGGCTGTTTATCGGCGCAGAAGTTGCAGATCTTGCGCTTGGGACGTCGCTCTTTTTTGGCGGCGTTGCGTTTTTTCGAGGTGGAAGTACTAGCCATATCCGTCCTGTCGATGTAGGTGGAGACGGCTGCGCGCACGGCGTGCGACAGCCCTACATACGTGGCGAGAAGCGCCACGACCGGAGAAACCCGGATTTCTTGAGGGCACGAGCGCCCTCGGAGTCACGAAAGCAGAGCTTACCGGAAAACGGCTCGGAAGTCTAGCGGGAACGTCAGGCAAACGTAAAGGCGGGCTTACGGGCGCTGTGCGCATGGTCAAATCACCGTCGCGGACCTGCACGACGGCGGGAGCAAACCCATCGACATCGAGAACGAAAGATCAGGACTTCTTAATATAAGCTTAATTCGTTCAATTTTGGGTCATTCGTTTCGGCGATGATGCCGAAGGTACGACCAAGGTCGCATAAAAGGAGGCTATTGTTTCACTCATGGGAGCTTTTCGTTCTTTTCTCGCCGACGAGTGCGGTCAGGGACTCGTCGAATACGCGCTCATTATCGCCCTCGTGTCGGTCGTCGCAATCGGCGCTCTCTCGTACCTCGGCGGCAAGGCCAGCAACACGCTCAACAATTCGGCCAGCGTGCTCACGAACTAGCAAATCGAGCGACCTCTCGAGCGGACGACGGACACGAATGCATCTGCGTCGGGTCGGTCGTCGCGTGAGCCAGCTCTCATCCGATGCGGAAAGCGATGCCGCACGCCCACGAAGACTGGCGCCGGAGCGTCGATTCTCCGAAGATGAAAACAACCAGCATCGCTCGCTCCGAGCCGGAGAACTTATCGTGACTGCATTTCACACCCTCATGCTCGATGAGAGTGGCCAAGGATTGGTCGAGTATGCGCTCATTCTCGCCCTCGTCGCGGTCGTCGCGATCGTCGGGCTCGGCGCCGTCCGAACGAAGACCGATTCGACGCTCAGTAACGTCTCGAACAAGATGGTCTAGCCCGCGCCAAGCGAGCGCCGAGCTCCCT
Organism: Rhodospirillales bacterium; assembly: GCA_025359485.1. Classification (GTDB taxonomy): domain Bacteria; phylum Vulcanimicrobiota; class Vulcanimicrobiia; order Vulcanimicrobiales; family Vulcanimicrobiaceae; genus JANYGA01. Next base: position 20,524 of record JANYGA010000188.1, read on the forward strand.
CCTTGTAACAAATGGCCGAAAGATTCCGCTCCCTCTTAGCGGCATCTTTGGTACGTCGCCCGCATCCACACCGCGGGCCGTTCTTTTCGTGGCCCACCAAGGAGTGCGAACACCACCGATGTCCACCGAACTGCGCGACTTTTTGATGCTCTCCTATACCGAGCTCGAAGCCCTCAACCTCGCGGCAAAAGAAGACCGCAGCAAACGCCTTCCCGCGGCCGAAATTCAGAAAAAGCGGCTCAAATATTTGACGGACGAAACGCGCATCAAAGCGGTGACCGTCCTCTTTAGCGATCTCGAAGGCCGCTTGCACATGCTCGATTACGACAAGAAATTCTTGTTGAAATCGTTCGATAATCTCACCTTCGACGGTTCGTCGATCCGCGGATTCACGGCGCAAAAAGAAAGCGATCTTCGGCTCGCAATCGACTGGGCCGCGTTCTATTGGGCGCCGGGCGACATCTTCGGCTCGGGGAAAGTCCTCGTCTTCGGCGACGTCCTCGGTCGCGACGGCAAACCGTTTTCCGGCGACATGCGCGGCACGCTCAAGACGCTCTCGAACGAGGCCTACGAGAAAGACGGCTACACGCTCAACGCCGCAAACGAAATCGAAGGCTTCGTCTTCGCCGGGCTCGATGCCGAGCGCCACTTCCACGAGACCGGAAAATTCGAGTACGTCAACACCGGCGGCTACTATCACTCGTTGCCGGGCGATCCGCTGCGCACGTTCATCGACACGGTCGCCGAAGTGCAGCGCGCGATGGGCTTCGAGAACGAGAAAGACCATCCCGAGGTCGCACCATCGCAGTTCGAAATCAATTACAGTTATGGTGAAGTCGTCGCGGCTGCCGATACGATCCAACTCTATAAATTGATCTGTCGCCAAGTTGCGACGCGGTTGGGCATGTCGGTGAGCTTCTTGCCCAAGCCCGTCGTCGGCGTCAACGGCAACGGCATGCACACGAACGTCTCCGTCACCAAAGACGGCAAGAACATTTTCTGGGATGCCAACGGCGAAGAGCGACTCTCGAAATTCGGCTGGGAGTTCATCGATCGCATCCTCACGCACGGCGACGATATCTGCCTCGCGTTGAACTCAAGCGTGAATGCGTACCGTCGACTCGACCCGCATTTCGAAGCGCCGAATCAAATCAAAGCTTCGGCGATCGATCGCGGTTCGATGATCCGCGTTCCCTTCGGCAACGAACGCAGCGCGCGTGTCGAAGTGCGCTCGGTCGCACCCGATGCGAACCCCTACATGGTGCTGCTCTCCGTCTTTAAAACGGGCCTTCACGGAACGATCTCGAGCGATCCAAATATCCGTCAGGCATCGCGTTTTCTCCCCGACAACATCTACGATGCGATCGTGCATTTCCGCAACTCCAGCTGGACGACCGAACTCTTCGGAGCCGACGTCAAAGAGCGCTACGCGGAGCTCAAGCAAGCCAGCGCCGATCGGTGCCCGCGTTTGCTCGGCACGTTCGTGAAGGCCCAAGAAGTCCAGTACCATCACGAAGTCTACAACCAGTTCCTCTGGAACATGTTCTAGCAATCGTTGCCATCCGCGATGCGGACGGCAATTCGCACGGCATGACTGATTGCGGCGTCCGCATAAGTCGTGTGGATGATCGCAACGACGTTCGACGCTCTGCTCCGCCGAGATCTCGATTTCCAGCTCTATGCGATGCAGGGTCTCGGCGAGCTCGTTTCGCGCGAGCGCTATGCCGAACACGACGTCGAAACGTTCGCCTCGATCATCGATACGGCTTATGACGTCGCTGGCGAGCGCTTCGCGCCGATCGCGGCGGAACTCGATGCCTTCGAACCGACCTTGCGCGATGGCGTCGTCCAAACGCTCCCCGCGCTAGCGGGCGCACTCGATGCATTCGTCGAGGCGGGTTTCATGGCCGTGGGATTCGATGCGAAACACGGTGGCATGCAACTCCCGCATCTCATGACCGTCGCGACACAACTCATTTTCAGCGCGGCAAACGGCCCGGCTGCCGGGTATCCGTTTCTCACGCAGGGCGCCGCGAATCTGCTCGCGGTTTTCGCGTCGCCCGAGCAGCAGAAAACGTGGCTCGAACCGATGATCGAAGGGCGCTACTTCGGCACGATGGCGCTCACGGAACCGCAGGCCGGCTCCTCGCTTGCGGAGGTCGCAACGCTCGCCGTACCGCATGCCGACGGAACGTATCGGCTCACCGGGAATAAAATGTGGATCTCGGGATCCGAACACGAACTCTCCGAAAACATCATCAATTTAGTACTCGCGCGATTGCCGGGAGCGCCGGCGGGCGTCAAGGGCATCTCCCTCTTCATCGTGCCGAAATTCGCCCTCGATCCCAGCGGCGAGGCCACGATTCGCAACGACGTCACCGTCGTCGGACTCAATCACAAACTCGGCCAACGCGGCATTAGCAACTGCGCGCTCTCACTCGGCGATCGCGGCGCGTGCATCGGCTATCTCGTCGGACAAGAGCACGCGGGCATGCGTCAGATGTTCCATATGATGAACGAGGCACGCATCGGCATCGGCGCGTGGGCGACGTGTACCGCGTACGCCGCATATCGCTACGCGCTCGCGTATGCGAAAACGCGACCGCAGGGTCGGCGCACGGGCGCGAAAGATCCGACGGCCCTGCCGGTACCGATCGTCGAACACGCCGACGTGCGCCGCATGTTACTCGCGCAAAAAGCGATCGTCGAAGGCGGGCTTGCGATCGTGACGTATTGCGCGCGCCTCGTCGACGACGAGCATTCCCATCCCGATCCCGCCGAACGCGAAGCCGCGCACCGATTGCTCGAAGTGCTCACGCCGATCGCAAAAACGTGGCCGTCCGAACACGGTTGCGAAGCGAACTCACTCGCGATTCAAGTGCTCGGGGGGTACGGCTATTCGCCCGAGTACCCCGTCGAGCGACTCTTCCGCGATCAACGGCTCAACCCGATTCACGAAGGCACGACGGGTATTCAAGGACTCGACCTTCTCGGCCGCAAGGTCACGCTCGGCGGCGGCATCGGCTTCACGCTTTTGCTCGCACGCATGCGTGAAGAGATCGCGCGCGCTCGCGCCGATGCGACACTGATAAAAGAAGCCGACGCACTCGCCGCAAGCGTCGATCGTGCCGAAGCGGTCACGGCGATTCTCGTCGGCGCGCAACGCGAACTCGGCGCCGAACGCGCGCTCGCAAATGCCACGATCTATCTCGACGCACTCGGCACGATCGTCATCGCGTGGATGTGGCTCGCGCAAGCGCGCGTCGCAAACGAACGCGCGGCGAACGCGACGGACGATGCGTTCTACGCGGGAAAACGCACGACGTGCCGTTACTTTTTCCGCTACGAGTTGCCGAAGGCGGCGCCGATGTTCGATCTCCTCGCGTCGCTCGACGATACGACGACGGCACTCGCGATCGCCGAACTTTAATCGCCAACGCGCGGCTCGTCGCCGCCGTTAGTCACCGCCGTCGCCACCGCTCGAGACCGTGACGCGCGGCGTACTGCCCGTCGAAATGACGACGATTGCATTGGACCCTTGCCGCACGAGCGTTCCCGGCGATGGGATTTGCTCGATCACCGAATTCGCCGCCGCGTCCGCGTAGGCGGCCGCGTAGCGGACGTGAAGTTTTACGGGTTTGAGGCGTGCCACGGCGTCGGCGAACGTCGTTCCGATGAGATTGGGAATCGCGAGCAGCGGTAAGCCCGAACTCACGGTGAGCGCGACGGTGGAGCCCGTCGTCGACGACGACCCCGCAGGCGGATTTTGCGCGATAACGACGCCCGCGCCCGCAAGCCGATCCGACCGTCGCACCGTTTCGACGCGAAGTCCGCCCGCGATGAGCTTCGACCGCGCGCGATCGACCGACGCGCCGCGCACGTCGGCGACGGCGATCGACTTCGGCCGAGTGAGCGCGACGACGAATAGGACGAGCACGAGCAGTCCCGCTCCGATCGCGAGCATTCGTGGCGAGATCGATTGCTTGCGCGCGGCGAGTCTAGCACGAATGCCAGGCGTTTTCGGCGACGTACGTGCTCGCGCGCCGCGCTTTGGCATCCCGACGGCGGGCATGCCGACGAGAGTCGGCGCGTCGGTCGCATACGAGCCACCCGCGGCCGTGGGCGGTCGCACGAGTGCCGCAAGCGCGAACTCGACATCGCTCGCCGAACGAAAACGCTCGTGCGGATCTTTCTGCAAGAGTCGCGCGACGATTCGTGCGAGCCCGAGCGACATGCCGCGTTCCAGCTCCGCGACCGCGGGTTCGGGACGCTCGACGTGCGCGAGCGCGATCGCGACGGCCGAATTTCCGATAAACGGTACGGTACCGAAGCAAAATTCGTAGAGCATGATGCCGAGGCTGTAGAGATCGGAGCTCGGGCCGAGATTATGGCCAAGCGCCTGCTCGGGCGAAAAATAATGAACGCTCCCGACGAGCGAGCCCGGGGAATCGATCGTGAGATCGCTGCGCCCAAATGCGCGAGCGAGCCCGAAATCGGTCACTTTGAGGACGCCCGCAGCCGTACGAAGCACGTTTGCCGGCTTGAGATCGCGATGGACGATCTGTTGCGCATGTGCCGCGCCAAGCGCCCGCGCGATCTGCCGCGAGTATTCGATCGCGAGCGTTTCATTCAGCGTGCCACCCCCTTTAAGCACGGTCGCAAGCGAAGGTCCATCGATACATTCCATCACGATCGCATGCGTGCTGCCATCGGAGACGATGTCGTAGATCGCCACGACGTGCGCGTCGACGATTCGTGCGGCCGTCCGCGCTTCGACGTAAAATCGTTCGACGATTTCGGCGTCGCGACCGTACGCCGACGTGAGAATTTTAATCGCGACCGGACGGCCCAGGAGCGTGTCGTGACCGCGCGAGACGGTCCCCGTCGCACCTTCGCCAAGCAACGCGTCGATGCGATAGCGCCCACCGAGTATCTTCGTCATCTCCTCCACGGGTGAATACGCACCGACTTCCGTCGATTCCCTCGCTATTTTTGGAACGGGCTCTAGCGAATGCTGCTCGCGTAGAACGTCCCGTTTTGCGAATATCCGTACGCCGTGATGGAACGTGCGATCGTGAGTTGGCCGGAGATCGCATTATTGGCTTGCGCGCGCGAGATGTCGACGCGTACGGGCGGCAGTCCCACGAGCGTCAGAATACTGCCGCTGATTGAGAGGATCGAACCGCCAACCTGTTGCTGGCCGTACCCACTGCCGTTCCCGTTGCCGTAGCCGTTTTGGCCACCGTTGCAATTGACGACGAAAAGACCGTTCCGATAGCAGCCGTTGAACGAAACGTGCTGTCCGATGCCGATCTGCGTACCTGCCGTATCGACCGTGATGGTGCGGCCGTCATCGAGACGAACTTGAGCCGTGTTGCCGTTGACCGAAAGCACGGTGCCGCTGATCGTCGCATACTGCGAATTTCGGCCGTGGTGCTTATGATGTTTGTGGTGCTTGTAGTGCCCTTCGTTTTGATCGCCCTCGCCGCGGTAGCCGCGATCGTCGCCCTTGCCACGATCCTCGCCGTCATCTGCGAACGCGGCGGTCGCCGCAAAGGCTCCGAAGGCCGAGCCGTTCGAAGTGGGCGTCGACAGCGAACCGAACAGCATAGCAGCCGTCGTGGCGCCGGCGAAGACGGCAGCGCCGACCAGTTGGCGTAATTTCATGGACCTACTCCTAAAGACACATGGAGAATAAAGACGCTACGGTAACGTTGCGTTTCCCGGAAAAGGTCCGTCGGCACGCGAAACGCGCGCGAACTCCCATCCATGTTAACAGCGAGGGCACGCACGCTTGCCGCAAACGACCGTAGCGAAACGATTCGCTTTAGGCATCAACTATTGGCCGCGCGGCAGTGCGATGGCGATGTGGCGTCACTTCGACGAAAGCGAGATCGCCGAAGACTTCGCGCGCATCGCCGGACTCGGGCTCGATACCGTGCGGTTTTTCTTGCAATGGTCGGATTTCCAACCGCACGCGCAGACGATCGACGAGACGATGCTAGGTCGTCTCGAACGCTTCGTCTCGCTCGCGCACGACGCGCGTTTACGCGTGATGCCGACGCTCTTCTCGGGTCATATGAGCGGCGTGAATTGGCTGCCGTCGTGGACGCTCGACCCCGCGACGTCGCATGGTCGTTTCCGCACGTTGACCGAGGCGAGTGAATCTCTGCACGGCATCGGTGACTTCTACACGGGACCCCTGCTCGAGGCGCAAATCCGTCTCGCGCGTGCCGTCGGCGAGCGATTTCGCGAGCATCCGGCAGTCGTCGCATGGGATTTGGGTAATGAGTTTAGTAATTTGCGCGAGCCCGCCGATCCCTACGTCGCCGCGGCATGGAGTCGAACGCTCGCGAAAGCACTTCGCGAAACGTCTCATCTGCCCGTCGTCGCCGGGACGCATGGCGAAGATCTCACGCGCGATCGCAATTTGCGCTTCGCGACGTTCTGCGAACCGCACGCCTTCGCCACGATGCACGGGTACAGCGTCTATAGCGGTTTCGCACGCGATCGCCTCGATCCCGAAGTCGTCCCGTTTCTCGCATCGCTCGCGGCCGCATTTTCATTCAAAGACGTGCTCTTCACGGAGTTTGGAAACCCGACGTGCCCGCCGGGAAAGCTCTCGCCCTTCGAACGCGTCGCGCTTCCCGACGAAGTACCCAATCCGACGGTCTCGCCCGACGACCCGATTTTTGCGACCTATGCGTGTTTGCGCGAGAGCGAGAATGCGGCGTACTGCACGGCCGTTCTCGACCGGCTCCATGCCGATGGGCGCCTCGGTGCGTATTGGTGGTGCTGGGCCGATTACGACGAGCGGCTTCGCGAAACGCCGCCCTTCGATCGTGCACCGCACGAGATGACCTTCGGCATCATCCGCAGCGACGGCACGGAGAAGCCCGTCGCGGCGGCGCTCGCTGCCTTCGCGGCCGAAAAACGGCTCGTGTTGGGCGCGCAAGATCGACCGACGGTCTCCGACACGTACTATTACCGGACGTTGCCGACGAGCACGAAGACGCTCTACGATGCTTTCTTGCAAACGGTCGACGATCGGCGTGCTCGTGCCAGGGCGCCCGAGGCGTAGGCGGCGGGGAATCGGCGTCGCACCGCCGCAAAAGAGCGAAATGGCCGCAAAACGTACGATTCACCCGCCCAAGCCCCGCCTCGACCTACCGTGGTCGCAACTCGCAAAGGCCCAGCAAAACCAGCTCTACACCGCAGCACTCCATGCGTTCACCCAAGGTGAAGGCCCGAACCCCGGCACGAGCGGGCAATATCATCGCGCGAAAACCGCCGAAGAAACCAAAAACTAACTCGCCCGCGGCGCCAGCTACCACGGCACGGACCGCGTCAATCACGCGGTCTTCGTTTATTTCGGAGCCTTCCTGATGACTACTCCGGCTCGAGCCGAGCGTCAAGTCCCCGTCACGGCCGGGCGCGTTTTGAAGCGCTTGGGGCCGGGCATCGTCTCCGGCGCATCCGATAACGACCCCACCACCGTCGCGACCCTCGCGATCGTCGGTGCGTCGACGGTCTACGGCCTCGCATGGCTCGTCCTATTCGTGATCCCGATGCTCGCCGTCGTGCAGGCGATCGCCGCGCGCATCGGCGTCGTGAGCAAACGTGGGCTCGAAGATTGCATCCGTGCGCGTTACGGAAACGGCCTCGCGCTCGCCGCACTCTTCGCGGTCCTCGCGGTCAACGTGATCACGCTCGCAGCCGACCTCGAGGGCGGCGGTGCCGCATTGCAGATCATGACGGGCATCGATTACCGATGGTTCGTCGTCCCCTTCGCGGTGCTCGCCGCAGCCGCGCTCATCATCGGCAAGAGCGACTCGATCACCAATGTCCTCAAGTACCTAACCATCATCTTTTTCGCATATATCGCCACGGCATTCTTCGCCCATCCCGATTGGCTCGCGGTCTTACGCGGCTCGCTGATTCCACATTTTGAGAATAATAAAGCGTATATCTCGGGCGCGATCGCGTTGCTCGGTACGACGCTCACGAGTTATGCCTACGTTTGGGAAACCGTGGCGTCGAGCGAAAAGCGCCAACCGTTGCGACGGATCGGGCTCGTGCAAGCCGAAGCCATCGTCGGGATCGTCTTCGCGGGCATCGTCTTTTGGTTCATCGTCGTCGCAACGGGAGCCACGCTCGGCGTCCATCACAAGATGGTCGAAACCGCGCAAGATGCCGCCGTCGCGCTCGTCCCCTTTGCGGGTAAATATGCGAGTTACGTCTTCGGGTTCGGCCTCTTAGCATCGGCGATGATCGCGGTCCCCGTCCTCGCTGGAACGAGTGCGTACGTGATGGCCGAAGCGTTCGGCTGGCGCCGCAGTCTCGATGCGAGTTTCGCGCGTGCCGATCGTTTTTATTGGACGCTCATCGCATCGCTCGCGATCGGTGCTGCGATCGCCCTCGTCGGTATCTCGCCGATCAAGTTGCTCTTCTTCAGTGGAATTGCGGGCGGCATCGCGACGCCATTTACCCTCGGACTCATGATGCTCGTGGGGCGCAGTCGCCGCATCATGGGTGAGAACCGTCTCGGCGGCACGCTCGCGATTGCCGGATGGGGCGTGACGACCGTCGTATCGATTGCGGCCGTCGTTTATTTGATCCAGACGGCGCGTGGGGGATAAGATGACGCCACTTGACTTACAGAGGCAGAAACCGCGGAGCACGCGTGCGACGATGCTCGGATTTTATCTGCTCCCGCGAACGATCGATAAGTTGCGCGCCGAACTTCCAGGCGGTTCCATCGGGCCATATCTCAACCACGACGCGGGCTTCAGCGCATTCGTCGTAAAGCGACTGGGCCTCGACATGACGGCGTTTCGAGAAACCGTCGCAAAAGCGAAGGACGAGCGCGAAATCGAAACGTGGCTCGCCGAGCGCATCGATCCGGCCGCGGCGCCCGCGCTCAACGCGAAGCTCGAATCGTTCGTGGTCGAACGGATGTCGCCGGAAGATCAAATGCTCGTTCGCGAACGTCATCCCGTGATGGCGCAGCGACCGGAGCTCTCGAAGATTCTCGACATTCTCGACGCCGATGATGGTTACGCGGTGTAGCCCGAGCCCGTTACCACGTGCGCATGCCCGGTGCGAGATAGTGCGCTTGCGATAGATACTCGTGCATCGGACCCGCGTACGCAACGATGGCGAGTGCGAGCGCAGCACCCGCCCAACGGCCGAGGCCGTCGAACACGCGCGGTGTCGGCATCGCATCGGCATCGACTTCGGCAAATGCGAAGGGGATGGGTTCGAGCGCGCGTTCGTCTTGGAGACGCGTGCCGACGGCGACGATGACGAACATGACGATGCTGATGAAGAGCACGATGCCCCCGATTGCTGCCGCAACCATGTGTGGATGCCATGCAGCCGCGATCGCGGAGCCCGCATACGATACATCCGACGACCGGCGTGGCGATCCCAAGAGCCCGGCCCAGTGCATCGAGAGTGACATCAAACTCATGCCGACGAAGAATGTATACATCTGCGCGAGTGCGAGTTTGGGCGCGAAGAGTTTGCGGCCGGTCAGCGTCGGGACGAGCTTATAGGCGGCGGCCATGAACGTGAGCGCGACGGGTCCGCCGACCGTGATATGAAAGTGGCCGACGATCCACATCGTGTTGTGAACGAGCACGTCCATGCTATACGAGGCGTTGACGATGCCGCCGAAGCCGCCGGGAATGAAGAGCAACATCCCAAGAGCGATACCGGTGAAGACCGGGTCTTTCCACGGGAGCCAACGCACGATATTGAGGAAGCCGCGTTTTCCGGCGCGTCGTGCCGCGATCTCGAATGTCGCAAAGAGCGCGAACGCCGTCATGAACGATGGGACCACGACGCCGTAGGTGAGCGCCATGTGGAGCCATTTCCACGTCGCGCTGATGCCGGGATCGAGGAACTGATGGTGCAGCCCGACGGGCGTCGAGAGCAAAAGGAGAAAGATAAACTAAAGGCGCGTCAGTGAGTCGCTAAAGACGCGGCCACCGAACGTCGTCGGCACGATCGTGTACCAGACGAGATAGGCACCCATGATCCAAAAGTACACGAGCGGGTGACCGAAATACCAGAATAAGATGCGCGTGAGCTCGACGTCGATTCCCGATGTCCAACCGAGCGACCATGGGATCAAGAGCGCCATCTCCGCAACGACGCCGAGCGTCGCGATGACCCACATGATCATCGTCGTCGCTCCGATAAACGCCGGGAGCGGAATGCGCTGAGCGGCATGGCGGCGCTTGAACCAAATCACGTTCTCGATAACTTCGGCTGCGACGACCCACGTGCCGAGTACGAGGAAGGTCGCGCCGAAGTAGAACCACGGTGAAGCTTTGAGCGGTGCGTAAAACGTGTAGAGCACGCTCGCATTTCCACCAAGGATCGACGTCGCCGCCATGATCGTGCCGAGCAGCATGACGGCATACCCGAACCAGCCGAGCTTGAGCGACCGCCCCGGTCGCACGATCGTTCGGTAGATCGCGAATTGAAAGAGCCCGACGATGAAGAACGTCGTAAAGACGAGCGCGAGTAAGACGCCGTGTGCCGTGAGCATACGATAGTAATCGAATTCCGGCGGCATCACGATGAAATTCGCGCGAGAGAACGTCTGTAGGAGACCGAAGAGCGACCCGAGTGCGAGCGCGAATGTCGCGGTGTAGATCTGCGCGAGAACGAGCAGATTCTCGTTCGCGACGGTATAGCGATCCAAGAAGACCGGGTCCCGTTTCTGCACGTCGAGCGTTGGCGGATGCATCGTCGTCATCGCACCACGATGCTTGCGGCCATCGCCTGGTGTCCGCCGCCGCAATACTCGTTGCACAGCAAGAGATACGTGCCGGCCTTCGCAAACGTATGCGAGACCGTACTGACCCATCCGGGTGAGACCATCGTATTGACTCCGGTTTCGGGAATACTAAAGCCATGAACCACATCGGTTGCGGTGACGAAGAACGTGACGCGCGCGCCCGCGGGAATCGTCAACGTTCGCGGCTCCCATGCAAAAATACGACCGACGTAATACGCTTCGTAGACGCCGGTTTTTATTTTTCGCAGCCCCGGATGATCGAAGGGCGCCGTCGAGGAGACCTTCGCGGGATCGATGCTTTCGACGTGACTCGGTGGAACGAACCCCTCGACCACGGCGGCCGTCGTAATCGTCACGAGAAAGATCGCGAGCATCGCGATCCCGAACGCGAGCCAAATTTTTTCGTAGCGGTGAACGTGCACGTTACCACCGCGCCGAGAGTAAGACGAACATCAGAAACCAGCCGATGAAAATAAAGATTCCGAGCCCGGCGACGAAGGCGAGCGTCGCGGGTAAGGGCTCGTTAAACTGCGGTTCCGACATCAGGTTTGCGGCGCCACGCGGAGTTGCTGATCGCGAAGCGTCGATTTGGCGGACTCGACCTCGCAAAAATCGGCTTCGATCGAATCGGCGATCGTGGCGAGCAAATTGCGCGCGGTCGATTCGGCGATACGATGCCCGACGACCGCATCGAAAACGGCGCCGACCGCACCGAGCGGTGGTTCGTAGCTTCCCTCGAGCACGAGATCGAACGAGTCGTAATCCTCGCTGCTCGCCACGGAGAGCGATCCGCCAAAGCGCGGATACGGCCCGGCATTCTCAGGCGCCCACGTCACCGCATACCGCGGAAGCATCGCGCCGAGCGAATGGCTAGGCACGAGCGTGGCGATCGCGGTCCGTTCGAGACTGAAGCCGCCATGCACGCCCGGAACGGGGACTTCGGCGCGAAGGTGGACGCGAGCGATATCACCGTCGCTATTGCCGCGCGCGGCAAAGTATCTCGTGAGATGTCGCGCCGCTTGATTGACGGCGCAATGGACGGTCGTGCGTTCTGAAATGTTGCTCATCGCATTCTCGACCGTAACACGTCCGTGCGAAGATTACGCGAATAGACGGCCTCTTGGTCGATGGCTTAAAGCGCCAGCGCCCTCATACGTCGCATCCGCCGTCTTCGTGCTCGCCGTCGTGTCATCTACTCAGTGCATGAGATAGCGATCCGCCCAGTCGACCCAGAGCCGATCGCGCTCC
>JANYGA010000212.1 GCA_025359485.1 Rhodospirillales bacterium
ATGTGGGTCGAGCCCGATTGCAACATCGCATCGGGCGAGTCGTTGCTACGGCAGTTAAGCTTCGGGATTCGATACGTCGACGCGACGTTCGGACGGCGCCCGAGCGTCGCGTGGTTGCCCGATACGTTCGGTTTCGCAAACACGTTGCCGACGCTGCTCGCGCACGCGGGGATCGCCTATTTCGGGACGACCAAACTCGGTTGGAACGACACGACGGCGTTCCCGCACGCGCGATTCATCTGGGAAGGGCCCGACGGTGCGCGGATCGTCTCCGCGCAGATCGCCTCCATCGAGGGCGACGCCGGACCGGCGCGCGTGCGTCGCGTGCGCGTGCGCGGTGACGCGCTCCTGGTCGGACATGGCGATGGTGGCGGCGGCGCGACCGATGCCGCCGTTGCGGATGCGAGCGCGATTGGGACGTGGACGTCGCTCGGTCGCTGGTTTGCGAGCGTCGCCCGCGACGCCGATCGCTTGCCGATCGTGCACGACGAACTCTATCTGCAAGAGCATCGCGGCACGTATACGACGCATCATGCGATCAAAGCGCGAAATGCCGCGCTCGAACGCGCGCTCGGTTCGGCCGAACTCGCACTCGCTTGGGCGAAAGCGCTTCACGCGACGCCGTTCTTCCTCGACGAAGCCCGCGCGCAACTCGGCCATGCGTGGGAGATCGTCTTACGCGCGCAATTTCACGACGTCTTGCCCGGCAGCGCGATTGCCGACGTGTACGCGGACGTGCGCCGCGAGTACGACGAAGCAGACGAACTCGTCGCACACGTCTTCGCGAGCGCGCGGAGCGTCTTGCCGCAGAGCAACGCGATCGCGGTGCCGCAACCGATCGCACCCGTTCGCGTGCCCGCATCCAAGCGACGCGGCGCGACGACGCTGCTCGCGAACGCATGCGTCGTCGCGCGCGTGGACGATCGGGGAGCGCTCGTGGAACTGCGAGTTCCGCACGGACCCAATCTCGTGCGCGACGGCCTGCGGCTCGCCGCATATGTCGATCGACCCAAAGCGTGGGATGCGTGGAATCTCGATCGTAGCTATCGCAAGCATCCGCTACGCGTCGAGGTGACGGACGTCGAGATCGTCGACGATGCGATCGAGATCCGGTACGCCTTCGGTGCGTCGCTCGCCGTGGCGCGACTCACGCTCGATCGTAACGATCCGTACCTCCGTGTCGACCTCGCGGTCGATTGGCGCGAACACCACGTCGTGCTGCGCGTCGAGAACGCGCTCGCATTTGAGGCGACGCGCGCGCGATTCGGATCGCCGCACGGAACGATCGATCGACCGCCCGATCCGCAGTCGCGCGAAGACCGGGCGAGGTACGAAGCGCCGGGCCAGCGCTTCGCGCGTGTCGATGCCAGCAATCGCGGGCTTGCGGTCCTCGCACTCGACACGTACGGATGGAGCATCGAGCGACGCGGCAAAACCACGTCGCTCGGGCATTCGCTCCTTCGCGGGCCGACGTGGCCCGACCCGAGTGCCGATGCCGGCACGCACGCCTTCGCACTCGGATTCGCACCGTGTGCCGATCTTGGAATGGGAGAACTCGAAACCGTGTGGCAGCGCTTCGTGGGCACGAACGACGTGCCGATGTTTACGTCGGAAGATCCGGCGGTGCACGTCGTCGCGACCAAACTCGCCGACGACGGCGACGGCGTCGTCGTTCGCGTCCGTGAATGCGACGGGGCGCCGCGCGAGATGCGCTTGCGCTGCGGCGCGCGCGTTCGCGCGATCGCGTGCGTCGATGCGCTCGAAGCACCGATCGCCTGCGACGCGGTTACCGCGACGTTCGATGACGGCGCGATCGTCGCACCGCTCGGCGCGTTCGCGCTGCGGTCGTTTCGCGTGCACACCGCATGAGCGTGCCGCTCGAAGCCGTGATCTTCGATCTCGACGACACGCTCCATGACGACACGGCGACCTATCACGGCGCCGCGAGTCGCGTGGCACACGACGTCGCGCGCGAATCGGGCATCGTCGCCCAGCGTCTGCTCGATGCGTACATCAAACAATCGGAGCGATTTTGGAGCACGCTCGATACCGCGACGCTCTCGGTTAAGCTCGTCGACCTGCGCACGTCGATGTGGCACGCGGCGCTCGCGGAAACCGGCATCGACGATGCGGCGCTCGCCAGTCGTTGCGCCGATGCGTACAACGCGCACCGGCGCGATCTGCTCGAACTCTGGCCGGGCGCGCTCGAGCTCTTGCAACGCCTGCGCGCGGGCGGGTGCAAGCTCGCGCTCATCACGAACGGCTTTTCCGAGACACACCGCGATAAGCTCACGGTCTTGCAACTCGACGACGCCTTCGATGAAATCTTCATCGCCGATGAAGTCGGCATGGTCAAGCCCGATCCGCGGCTCTTTCGGCTTGCCGCCGAACGGCTCGGCGTCGCACCGGAGGCGTGTGCGATGGTCGGCGACCGCTTCGATCGCGACGTCCGCGGCGGGGCCTCGGTCGGCATGTTCACGGTGTGGATGAACGTGCGCGACGAGGCGCTGCCGATCGACCTCGCCGCCGATGCCGTCGTGAGTCGAATCGATGAAGTCGAAGGGGTGCTTCCGCTCTCGGGGAAGCCGGGTCGCTCATGATCCCGTTTGCCGTCCGTCTCCTCATCACGCTGCTGGGCGCAGGCCTGCTCGCGGGTTCGTTTTTCGTGCGCAGCTCGGTCGATCGTGGCCTTGAAATCCGACACGACAAGCCCCCCGCGCTCAACGTTGACGCGGCGGCCTTCACGTTGCGCGTGATCGGGGCCGTCATCCTCATGGCCGGGCTGCTCACGTGGGTCGTTAATTACTCGATCGAAAAAAAGACGGGCATTTTCTAGCCCGGGCCCGGGCGTGCAACGATGATCCGGCGACATCGGTCCTAAGGTCGTGTCGAAACAGTCTTCCAACGGGTCCGCGAACGGCTCCCCGCCCCGTGGCCTCGATGCCATCGTCATCAAGGGCGCGCGCGAGCACAATCTCAAGAACGTCGACCTGACGCTGCCGCGCAATCGGCTCATCGTGATCACCGGCCTCTCGGGGTCGGGAAAATCGTCGCTCGCGTTCGACACGATCTACGCCGAAGGACAACGCCGCTACGTCGAATCGCTCTCGAGCTACGCGCGTCAATTCTTGGGCCAGATGGAGAAGCCCGATGTCGATTACATCGAGGGTCTCTCGCCCGCGATTTCGATCGATCAAAAATCGACCTCGCGCAACCCACGTTCGACCGTCGGCACCGTCACGGAGATCTACGATTACCTCCGCTTGCTCTACGCGCGGATCGGGCGACCGCACTGTTACAACTGCGGTCGTGAAGTAAGCGCTCAATCGAGCCAGCAGATCGTCGATCAGATTCTCGAGTTGCCCGAAGGGACGCGTATCCAGGTGCTCTCACCCGTGATCCGCGGGCGCAAGGGCGAGTATGCGAAGCTCTTCGAAGAAATCGGCAAAGAGGGCTTCGCGCGCGTTCGGATCGATGGCGAGACCGTCGAACTGCGCGAAAAGATCGATCTCGATAAAAAGAAAAAACACACGATCGAAGTGATCGTCGATCGACTCGTCGTCAAAGCCGATATCCGTAAGCGCTTAACCGATTCGATCGAGACGACGCTGCGACTTTCCAGCGGCATCGTCACCGTCATCGTCGAGCCGGGTAAGAAGTCGGCAACCGCGCTTGAGACCAACGCCGGCACGTCGAAAGCCGCGGTCGCACCGCGCGAACTGACATTTTCCGAGTCGCTCGCGTGCGTTTATTGCGGGCTATCGTTTGAAGAACTCGCACCGCGGCTCTTTTCGTTTAATTCGCCCTATGGCGCGTGCCCCGATTGCACGGGTCTCGGTGCGAAGATCGAGATCGATCCGTGGAAGGTGATGCCCGATCGCTCGAAATCGATCGAAGAAGGCGCGATCGTCCCGTGGAGCAAGTCGCTCGGCGGCGGCAAGTACCCCTCGATGAATCCCTACTACATGCAACAGGTCGAAAAGCTGTTGCGCTCGCGTCGCGTGAAGATGTCGACGCCCGTCGATAAGATGCCGGCCGATCTCGTCGAGTCGATCTTGCACGGCGTCGAGGGCAAGCAACGCTTTACGTACGAATCCAAGAGCGGCACGGCGTGGAGTTACGACGCGCAGTTCGAAGGCGTGTGCAATAACTTGCAACGCCGCTACAGCGAGACGTCGTCGGATTACGTCAAAGAAGAGATCGAAAAATTCATGTCGGCGACGACGTGCAAGACGTGTAAGGGCGCGCGGCTCAAACCCGAAGCGCTCGCCGTCACCGTTGCGGATACGAATATCTCCGTCGTCACGTCGATGTCGGTTGAGAAAGCGGAGGCGTTTTTCGCGCACTTCGTCCCGAACGAGCGCGAAGAGATCATCGCGCAGCAGATCCTCAAAGAAGTTCGCGCGCGCCTGGGCTTCCTCACCAACGTCGGGCTCGGCTATCTCAATCTTTCGCGTTCGGCGACGACGCTCTCGGGCGGTGAATCGCAGCGCATCCGGCTCGCGACGCAGATCGGTTCGTCGCTCGTCGGCGTGCTCTACATTCTCGACGAACCATCGATCGGATTGCACCAACGCGACAACGATCGTCTGCTCGCGACGCTCAAAACGCTACGCGATCTCGGCAATACGCTCATCGTCATCGAGCACGATGAAGACACGATGCGCGAAGCCGACGTCATCGTCGATATCGGCCCGGGTGCCGGAGCCGAGGGTGGGCGCATCCTTACCGTCGGCACGCTCGATGAGATCATGCTAAACGACGAATCGCCGACGGCTGCATATCTCTCTGGCCGTCAGTTCATCGCAATTCCGAAGAAGCGTCGCAAGCCGCGCTCGTGGCTCAAAGTCCGCAACGCCAAAGCGAACAACATCGGTGGCGTCGACGTCGATTTCCCTATCGGCGTGTTCGCCGCGGTCACGGGTGTGAGCGGCAGTGGTAAATCGACGCTCGTCAACGAAGTGCTCGTGAAGGCACTCAACCAACATCTCCACGGTTCGAATGCGGGCGGCACGTACGGGACGGTCTCCGGTGCCGACGTGCTCGATAAGATGGTCGTGATCGATCAATCGCCGATCGGCCGTACCCCGCGCTCGAATCCCGCAACGTACACGGGCGCATTCGATCTCGTGCGCGAGCTCTTTTCGCTCGTGCCCGATTCGAAGATGCGCGGCTACACGCCCGGGCGCTTCTCGTTCAACGTCAAAGGCGGCCGCTGCGAATCGTGTCAGGGCGACGGCATCATCAAGATCGAGATGCACTTCTTACCCGACGTCTACGTGCCGTGCGAAGTGTGTAAGGGCAAACGCTATAACGCGCAGACGCTCGAGATCAAATATAAGGGCAAATCCGTCTCCGACGTTTTAGAGATGCGCGTCGATGAAGCGGCCGAATTTTTCGCCGCGATCCCGCGCATCCACACGCGCCTCAAAACGATCGCCGACGTCGGTTTGGGCTACATCAAAATGGGTCAGCCCGCAACGACGCTATCGGGCGGCGAAGCGCAGCGCATCAAGCTCGCGAACGAACTCGCGAAACGTGCGACGGGCCGCACGTTCTACGTGCTCGACGAACCGACGACGGGATTACATTTCGCCGACATTCACAAGCTGCTCGATATCTTGCAGCGACTCGTCGCCGTCGGTAATACGGTGCTCACGATCGAGCACAATCTCGACGTCATCAAGACGGCGGATTACCTCATCGATCTCGGCCCCGAAGGCGGCGATCGCGGCGGTACGATCGTCGCGGTCGGCACGCCCGAACACGTGGCGACCGTCGAGGCCTCGTTCACGGGACACTATCTCGGCCCCGTGCTCGAAGACGAACGCGCGCACGGCGTCATGTCTCCCGATCGCGCGAACATGGAGCGCATGGAGATCGAAAATCTCGCGCGCTTGCAAGAACTCGCGACGGGAAACCGCGTGACCGTCGAAGTTTAAGTGACGGGAGCGCCCGCGCTCGAAGCGATCAAGCGTTCGGCGATCGCGCGAATCGATGGTTCGACGAATTCGGGTGGCGGATCGAGCGGGTTGAGTGCGGTGCCGTGGCGCGCGACGAAGGCGCCACGCATGCCCGCGCGCATCGCACCCGTAACGTCCCAGTCGTGTGCGGCGACCATCATCGTTTCCGCGGGATCGACGCCCAGGCGTTCGCACACGTACGCATAGGTGCGCGGGTCGGGTTTATAGCATGCGAGCGCATCGGTCGAGAGCACGAGATCGAAGTGCTCGGCGATATGATTGTGCGCGAGTTGCGCGTCGATCATGCCCTGCGTCGAGTTCGTGAGAATCGCGAGTTTGAAGCCCGCCTCGCGAAGCATCGTGAGGCCGCTCGCCACGTCGCCGTGAATCGGTAACGAAGCCACGCCCGCAAGGATGCGCCGTTTGCGTTCGTCGTCGAGCGCGACGCCGCGCTTGCGTGCGGTCATCTCGAGCGACGCGCGCGCGAGTTGGTCGAAGCGGTGGTACGCGCCGATCACGCCGCCCGCAAACGCCGATTGCAGCAGTTGCGAGAACCAGATGCGGCGGACGGATTTATCGCCGAAGGCGTCGGCGAAGAGTGGATCGAGCGCGCTCATGTCGAGCAGCGTCTCGTTGACGTCGAATACGATGGTAGGCACGTCTCATCATACCCCGTACGTGGTGCTCGCGCACCCATTCCGAGCGGGGGAATCGGCCCCGCCAACTGCGACGGCTCGACGATCTAAAAGTACTAGAAGCCCAGTTGTGGCAACGGATCTTCGCGAAGGGCGAAGTTGCGATAACGTGCGAGTGCGTAGAGCGGAAAAAACGCGCGGTAGCCGTGATAGCGCAAGTAGAACACGCGCGGGAAGCCGAC
>JANYGA010000227.1 GCA_025359485.1 Rhodospirillales bacterium
CGAGCGCGGCTTCGGCGACGATGAGATTGGAACCCGAACTCGCGCCTTTGAAGACGACGCGGGCGTATCCGCGCGCATCGAGCTGCGCGTGTTGCGATTGCAGCGATGCGCCGTGCGTGAGTCGCACGTCGACGCCGATGCCTTTGGTGGGCGTGCCGTCGCTCGGATCGAACCCACGCACGTCG
Source organism: Rhodospirillales bacterium (assembly GCA_025359485.1). Lineage (GTDB taxonomy): Bacteria > Vulcanimicrobiota > Vulcanimicrobiia > Vulcanimicrobiales > Vulcanimicrobiaceae > JANYGA01. Next base: position 186 of record JANYGA010000227.1, read on the forward strand.
ACGCCGATCGGTCCGCCGACGTCGACCGTCGCCGAATCCGGTGCGACCGCGAGCGCGACGCGGGCGTTCGTCACGACGATCCGCGACGTCGCGGTCGCGCCCCGTGCCGAGGCACGCACGCCGTAGGTGGAATCGAGGCCGTCGCTCGGTACCGAAATCGTTACACGCGCGTCGCCGCTCGCGCCGGTGCGGACGGTCTGCTCGGCAACGATCGTCGTGCCCCATCGCGCGGCGTCGTCGGACGATCCGGGCGCGACCACATGCGGCGTACGCACGACGACCACACGTACCGGAACATCGGGGACACCGACCTCGCCACGACGCGCCGCGATTGCGACCGGCACGTCGCGATCCGCTTCGCAGGGGCAGAGCGCGCGCAACGACAGCGCGATATCGGTCGCGGCATCGACGTGCACGCTCGTGCCGCCGACGCCGCCCGCCGCGCCCGCGAGCACCGCGTAATCGCCCGCTTCGGTACCCGCAGGCACCGCGAGTTCGCCTGAAAATGCTCCCGCTGCATCGAGCCGCGCGACGCCTGTGGCGAGCGTTCGGCCTTTTCCCGCAAACGTGATGCGCGCGTCGCCGGACGTGCGTGCGAAGACGCCCCGATCGCGCTTTCGCGCGAAGCCGACAAATCGAATGCGATCGCCCGCGCGCACGACCGCGCGATCGAGACGCAGACCGATGATCGCTTGCGGCACGGGTGCCTGCGGCAAGATCGAGACGAAGGCGCGCGCGCTTCCCGATTCGGCAAGAGCGAATACGGGCCGCGTGCGATCGCGCCACACGATGAGCCCGTCGCGATCGGTACGCTTCGTAACCAGCGCCGTGCCGACGAGAAATGCGACGGAGACGTTTGCTAGCGCGCGACCGCCGCGCAGATCGACGCACCACGTCACCAGTCCCTCGGGGCTTTCTTTGGTGAGCAGGCCGAGATGCGTGCGATTGATCCACACTTGTTGCACGGCATCGCCGCGCCGCGCTTCGATGACGAAGAATCCCTCGCGCGTTCCCAGTGGAACGGCGACGTCGCTCGTTTCGAAACGGTAACCGGGCGGTGGCGCGAACTTCCAGTGCGCGACCGACGTGCGATGCGAGGTATCGATCGGCCGCGTCGTGCGATTCGCACCCGCGACGATCACGTCGGCCGGATCGACTTCGTACGCCGCGAATTCCAGGGGCGCGCCTGAGTACGTATCGAGGCGCACGATTGCGTTCTTCCACGGCAACGCCGCGTCGCGCGCGTACAGCGCGAAATACGCGTCCCATTGGTGGCGGTCCAAAAGCGGACGGGCGGCGCGCACGGGCGTCGTCGCGCAGACGAGCGCGCACAGCACGACGAGCGCGAAGCGACGCACGTGCCTAGAACGAAGCGTCGTAAAAGAGCGTGCCTTGCGTCGCGACCGGCACGCGAAATCCGACTGTGTATTCGTGCGATTCGCCGCGCGCGAGCGTGCCCGCGTAGTTACTGATGCCGATGAGCGCCGAAGCGCCCGAGGTAACTCCGAGGAAGCGACGCTTATCGCTGTCTTCGATAACGAAGTGATCGAGCTTGGGATAGACGGCGAAACCGAGCGAGTTCGTCCACTTGAAGCGGATCACGTAATATTCATCGTTCGATTGCGCGACGTTATCGCTCGTCCCGTACGTGCGCACTTCCAAAATCGTGACGTCTTGCCCGGCGCGCACGAACGTATTCGCAAGTTTCGAATCGGCGGCTTGCTGCGGTTCTTTGCAGCCTGCGAGTACGGCCGACGCAACGATTGCGCCGAGAAGAGCTGAGCGTTTCACGGAGGCGCGCTTTCGGCGGCTCACGCAGGCATCCCCCGCGCGTGCGCGTAAGCGCGAAAGCTGTGAATCTGGAACCGGGAAACCCGACGTCGCTCCATTGCCGCTCGTGCGGTACGGAAAACGACGCGACGACGAAACGCTCCGATCGCGTCGGCAAGACGTATCAAGTCGTCATCGCATGCGCGACATGCGGCACGTCGTTCGTCGTTCTCTCGAGGAACTAAGATGACCGGAACGGACGACCGAATCGTCGTAACCGATTACATCGATCCCGTCACACTGTTGCAACGCACCTCACACGCGGTCGCGTTCGCGCCGGGAACGTTGCCGCCGATGGCGCTACGCCGCATCGCCGAAGCCGGCCGCCTCTCGCCTTCGCTCTACAACACGCAGCCCGTGCGCTTCGTCGTCATCCGCGATCGTAGCGCCTACGAAAAGCTCCGAACGGGTTGCAACACTTCGCGCGATACGTTCGTAAAAGCACGCAAGCTCTTCGCGACGATGAACAGGCGCTTGAACAACCCGACCTTCGTCGCCGGACTCGAACGACAGATCAAAGGCGACGTCTTGCCCGTACACGGCTACGCGATCGTGCCTTTGCACGACGACCGTTTGACGGAATCCGTCGAGGCGGCATCGTGCGCGCTCATGGCGATGCAACTCGAAGCGACGTCGCTCGGTCTCGCGAGCGCCTTTTGTAGTTGGACGCGCGGGCTCTCGTTTCAAAAAGAGATGGTCGCGATGCTCGGCGTTCCCGAAGGTTACAAGCCCTTCACGAGTCTCATCGTCGGCCTTCCCACGCACCCGCTCGTTACGAGCGAAAAACAGCGACGAGCGTTCGACGATGCCGTCTCGTGGATCTAAGGGGAACAAGGGCGATGGCACTTCGCCGCACGACGACACGATAGCGAAGCAATCCGCACGCGAGTTCGACCCGATGAAATGGTGGCTACGGAGTCGCGATGGCGTCGACGATAGCCAAGATCGTGACATCGCGCGTAGTTGCACCGGAAAAGACGGCTATCGCTCCGAGGCCGAAGCACGCGCACACGCGGCGATGAACGGCATGTCGGGCGTGCTCTTCACCTATCGCTGCACGTATTGCGACGACTGGCACCTGACGCGACGCAAAACGTAGGCAGTCGCTAATACGTGAGCGCGGCGATCTTGCGAATCGTGCGTTCGTCGGCGACGACGCGCACCATAAAATCGGCGACGTCCGCGCGCGAGATCGCGGAGCCTTTCTCCGGCACGAAGCGGTCGTTCGCGCGATAGAGCCCCGTTCGCGGACCGTCGGTAAGCCGCCCCGGCCGAACGATCGTGTAGACCAGATCGCTGCGTTCGAAGAGCTCTTCCATGCGGCGCATATCGGCGAGAACGTTTTTGAGCACGAACGGCATGACGACGCGCCGTGCGAGGAAATTCATATTCGGATCGTCTTCGGCGCCCGCCGATGAGATGGCGAGGACGCGCGTGATCTTATTGCGCGTCATCGCACCGATGATGTTCTCAGCCGAACGTGAGTAGAGCGACGTCGCGCCCGTGCCGCCGGCCCCGAGCGCGGAGAAGACGACGTCGCATCCCGCAATCGTCGTGTCGACGGCAGCCGGATCGAGGGCATCGCCTTCGATCACGCCGATCGCGCCGAGGTCGTTCGGCAGCTTGGTGCGATCGCGCACGAGCGTCTTCACATGATCGCCATTCTCACGGGCGATCGCGATGAGCCACCGGCCGACGCCGCCCGAACCGCCGAGAATCGCCACACGCATGCGCAGGGGATTCGCGCTTTCTCGGCGCCGAAGCCTCGCATCTATGCAATTTGTGAGTTTTCATCACGCGGGTACCGTACGTTCGGGAATCCACGAAGGCCAAACGATCCGACCGTTCGGGTCGGACATCGTTTCGATCGCGGATTATCTCGCCGTCGCTCCGAGCGAGCGAGCCGCGCTCGCGACGGGCACGCCGATCGCGCTCGATTCGGTGAAACTCGCATCTCCGGTGCGACCGCATAAGAATATTTTCTGCGTCGGACGCAACTATAAGGGGCACGCCGAAGAGGTCGCGCGCGCGCGCAACATTCCGCTGAGCCTTCCGGCCGTGCCGACCTTCTTCACGAAGGCTCCGACCTCCATCGCCGATCCCGATGCGACGCTCCATCTCACCGCCGCCATCTCACCGCAATACGATTGGGAAGCCGAACTCGCAATCGTCATCGGCACGCGTTGTCGCGACGTATCCGAAGCCGACGCCCTCGATGTCGTCTTTGGCTACACGTGTCTCAACGACGTCACCGCGCGCGACGTGCAAAAAGATCACGGCCAGTGGTTCAAAGGCAAGAGTCTCGACGACACGTGCCCGATCGGGCCATGGATCGTGAGCGCCGACGAGGTCGGCGATCCGCAGACGCTCGCAATATCGTTGCACGTCGACGGCGAGATGAAACAATCGTCCAACACCGCCGAGATGATTTTCGACGTGCGCCGGATCATCGCCGATCTCTCGCGCGGGATGACGCTCGAACCCGGCGACGTGATCGCGACGGGAACGCCCGATGGCGTCGGCCTGGCACGCACGCCCCCTGAGTTCTTACGCGACGGCTCGGTGATGACGATCGAAATCTCGAAGATCGGCACGCTGCGCAATACGGTCGCGTTGCACTAACGACGCGGAGGGACACCTTCGTGGTGACCATCTGACCGCTTGCGCCGAATGGACGAACGCGTCTAACGCGCGACGGCGGCGAGCATGACGGGGCGCGCGGGCTTGAGGAGTCCGCGCGCTGCGATCTCGAGCGGACGGTCGTCCGTGCGTTGCATTGAAAATTGCCGCGCGATGGTCGCGATCGCGAGCAGTGCCTCCATCCGCGCGAACGGCTCGCCGATGCACATCTTGCTCCCGCCGCCGAAGGGGAAGAACGCGAATTTCGGTTGTGTCGGATGCGCCCAGCGTTCCGGAACGAACGCGAGCGGCTCTTCAAAATAACGCGGATCGCGTTGCGTGATGAATGGGCTCACGAAGACGCTCGCGCCCTTGGAAATACGATAGCCGCCGAGTTCGATCTCGGTAATCGGGCGGCGCGCGAAGGCCGGCGCCGGCGGATAGAGCCGTAGCGTCTCATCGAAGACGTGCGCCACGTACGGCATGCGCGCGAGATCGTCGACGCTCGGCGAACGCGTTCCGCAGGCCGCGTCGATTTCCGCGTGGAGTTTCGCTTCGATGTCGCGATGCTGCGCCAACAAGGCGAACGTCCACGTGAGCGCGTTCGCCGTCGTCTCGTGCCCCGCAAGCACGAGCATGCAGATCTCGTTCCGGATCGCCGCATCGTCGAGCCCACGCCCACCCTCGTCACGTGCGGCGAGCATCAGACTCAAGAGGTCGTCGCCATCTCCCGCCGCGCGTTCGCGCGCGACGAGGGGTGCCACGATCGCCTCCAGTCGCGCACGTTCGCGCGGGAAAAGCAGGCTCGCACGATTGGGAAACGCGGCGCGGATCGGAGCGAGCAACGGCCCCGCAAACGCGAGTAACCCCCCGAGCGCGCCGCCGCGCTCCGTGACGCTCGCGAGCACGCCCGCGATTTCCGTCGCTCCCTCGCGCAGATCCGTTCCGAAGAGCGCGGCGCCGACGGCTGCAAGCGTGAGTCGCGCCATCTCGACGCCGATATCGATCCGTGTCCCCGGCCGCCACGCCCGCACGATGCGTTCGGTTTCGCCGACGACGATCTCGCCGTAGTGCGCGACGCGCGCACGATGGAACGCGGGCTGCATTATGCGACGGCGTTCGAGATGCGTCGGATCGTCGGTCGTGAGCAATCCCTCGCCGACGAGTTCGCGTAAGAGTTGCGCGCCCGTATCGCGGACGAACGCGCGCTGACGCGTCACGAGAATCTCTTCGACGAGGGCGGGATCGTTGACCACGACGATCCGTTGCGGTCCGAGCGTGAAGCTCGCGATATCACCGTACCGTCGCACGAGATCGATAAAGAACTCAAGCAGTTTTCCCGCCGCTGCCGCCCGCAAGAAGCCGAGTCCACCCAAAGCTCCGGGGCCGGGCGGCGCGCCGCTCACGGCGCGGTCACATCCGCTTCGCGCGCGATGCCGCGATCGCGATCGGCGAAGCGATCGACG
>JANYGA010000245.1 GCA_025359485.1 Rhodospirillales bacterium
CCCTCGGGATCAGCGGAGGCGCGATTGTAGAGCATGCGCCGATTTGCGGGCCAGGCGAATCCCCACCCAAGCGATGCGACGTCGTCGCCGGAACGATGTCGCGCGGCGTTGTCGGTTTTCGTCGGCGCGACACCCGCGTAGATCCAGCAGCCGCACGCCGTCGTGCCATCGTCGCGCAGATCGGCGAATGCGGCGATCTGCGGCGAATCATCACGCGAGCGGCCCGGTGCTGCAACGTAGCCGTTGATTTCGTGCAAGACTTTGAGGACGGAAGGCTCGCCGAGTGCGCGTTCGTGCGCGTCGTCGCTTTCGTAATCCCACGTGAGATCGAGGAGCGGCCGATCTTTTGCATCGGTGGAATCCGCGTAGAGCGCACGGAGGCGTTTGCCGAGTTCGTAAATCCAGAAGAGGTCGGTATGAGACGCGCCCGCGGGTGCGATCGCGCGATCGTGCCATTGCAGCAGGCGACTGGTGTTGACCATCGTGCCTTCTTTTTCGAGCACGGTTGCGGCCGGCAAGAAAAAACACTCGGTCCCGATCTTCGTCGGATCGGCGCCTTCGCGTTCCCAAAACGCGACCGTTTCGGTGTCGTACGAATCGATCGTGACCATCCACTGTAAACGATCGAAGGCCGCGCGCGCGAGTTCGCTGTTGAGTCCCGATGCGGCCGGATTTTGGCCGATGACGAAATAGCCGTCGACGTTGCCGTCTTTCATCGCGATCTGCATCGGCAACGCCGAATGATCGCCGACGATCTGCGGCAAGTAGTCGTAGCAATAATCGTTCTCGGCGGTCGCAACGTCGCCGTAGTACGCTTTGAGCAACGAGATGATGTACTTCGGCGTGTTTGCAAGCCAACCGGTCGGGACGGTGCACGTCTTGAGATATTCCGCGAGCGTTTGCTCGTCGCGCAACGCCGATGGCATGGGAAGATAGCCCGGTAAGAGATCGTAGAGCGTCGGGATATCGGTCGCACCTTGAATATTCGCATGTCCGCGTAGTGCCATGATGCCGCCGCCCGGGCGTCCCATGTTGCCGAGCAACGTCTGCAAGATCGCCGCCGCGCGAATATATTGAACGCCGACGGTATGCTGCGTCCAACCGACCGCATAGGCGAAGGCCGTCGTGCGCTCGCGGCCGCTGTTATCGGCGAGAAGATTAGCGATCTCGAAGAACGTCTCGCGCGGCATGCCGCACGTCGCTTCGACCATCTCGGGCGTGTAGCGCGCGTAGTGTTTGCGGAGCAGTTGCATCACGCACCGCTCATGCTGCAGGGTCTCATCGCGTTTGGGAACAGCGATCGCGCCGTTGCCATCGTGGCGCGGCACGTCTTCCATCTCGAAGGCCCACGAAGCGGGATCGTACGTCCCCGCCGCATGCATATGTTCGTCCGTAACCGAGGGGCCTTGCGCGCCGCGATCGACATCGTTTTCGCCGGAATCCGAGCCGCCGTTGAAGCCGGAGAAGAGGCCATCGAGATCTTCGGTATCGACGAACTTCTCGTTGACGATGTACGACACGTTCGTATACGCGCGCACGTAGTCGTCGAAATATCGCTCGTTCGAAATCATCCAGTTGATGAGCGCGCCGAGAAAGACGATATCGGATCCGCTGCGGATGGGTGCGTATACGTCGGCCATCGCAGACGTCCGTGTGAAACGCGGATCGACGTGGATGATCTTCGCGCCGCGCGCCTTCGCCTCCATGACGAAACGAAATCCGACCGGATGCGCTTCGGCGAAATTCGAGCCTTCGATGAGAATGCAATCGGCGTTGACGAGATCTTGCAGATACGTAGTGGCGCCGCCGCGACCGAACGTGGTGCCGAGACCCGGCACCGTGGAGCTATGTCAAATGCGAGCTTGATTCTCGACCGAAACGACGCCGCACGCCTTCATCAGTTTCTGGAGCAGATAGTTTTCTTCGACGCCGAACGTCGCGCCGCCGAGCGACCCGATGCCCAGCGTGTGGTTGACGCGCTTGCCATCCGGCATCGTGCGCCGAAACGTCTTTTCACGCGTCGCTTTGAAGCGTTCGGCGATGCGATCGAGTACCCAATCCAGCGGCTTCTCTTCCCACTCCCTCGCGTACGGAGCGCGATATTTGACGGTCGTCCAGCGACGCGCGTTGACCGTCGCACCGAAGATCGCCGAGCCTTTGGGGCAGAGTTTGCCCGCGTTGATGGGGCTCTCGGGATTGCCTTCGACGTCGAGCAATTTGCCGTCGGGCGAAACGAAGGCGAGCGTGCTGCAACCGACCGCGCAATACTGGCAGACGCTCGTGACGGCCTTACCGCGGCGCGATCGTGGTGCGAGCGCACGCGTCCGCGACGATTCGATATTGGGAAGGTCGCCGACGCGTTCGCTTAGGCGCAGGGCCGAAACGGCGCGGCGTAACGTGGCCGGAAGTTGGATACGCATCGCTGCGCTATTCCCAAGATCGCACGGCCGAACCCCCGGTTAGGCTTTGGATTTGCGCGCTTTTACGGCGCGTTCGAGTTTGTCGATCGTGACGCTAACCTCGTCGTGGAGATTCTCGCGATCGAGAAACGCGAGCACGCGCCGCTCGTCGTCGTGCCGTCCACGCGTCGCTTTCGATGCGCGTGGGAACGGCAGATCGATCCGCAATTCATCGAGGTAATGTTCGAGGATCGCGGGATGCACGTAGGCCTTGCGACAAACGGCGGGCGTATTCCCGAGACGCTTCGCCGTGATCGCGAGGGCGGTCGCCACGTTGGACTGCGCTTCGCTTGCCGTCGCGGCCGCGCCGAGCAGTGCGAGTTCGGTCGCGCAAGTGACGGATGCGGCCCACGTACGAAAATCTTTCGCCGAGAAGTCGCCGCCGGTCGCCTCGCGCAGATAATCACCCGGGAGATCGCGGCAGCGTTTGATCGCGCGCGCGAGACGGCGATCGTCGATCGTTACCGCATGATCGACGCCGCTCTTCCCGCGAAAATTCAGCCGGACGCGCTTCGCACCCGCGGCAACGCGAACGTGGCGCGAGCGCAGCGTGGTGAGGCCGTACGAATCGTTGTCGCGCGACATATCGCCGCGCGCGAAATCGCGTTCGACGCGACGAGTTCCTCTGCGTCCGTGACGCGCACGCCGTGACGGTCGACGTAGGCAAAGCCCACCTTCGTTCGCTCGCGGCGATATCCGGGCGTTCGATCGTCGACATACCGAAGGCCCGCCGAGCGGGCGTGCGCGACTTCGGGAGTGGGCATCGCGCTCATCGGAACGGCTCCATAGCGTAGGCTCTACCCACGATCGCGATACCTCGCACCTGCGACGGTACGCACGGCATCGCGCGCGAATGCGGGCACGATGGCGGCACGACCGACGGGCACGCTCCTGACCGTTCCGCTGCGTGGCGCGGGCGGAGAGCCCGTCGCGTTTCGCGGCACGATCGGATCGCATGGGCTCGCGTGGTTACCACCCAACGCCATCGCTGCCGATGAGTCGTCACTCGCGACGACGCTCGCGCTCCCCGATGGCACGGCGCGGCGCATCGTGCTCGCGGAGCCCGTGCCCGGGACGCTCGCGATCGCGGTCGCGGGCCGGGTGCTGGGATCGCACGATCGCGCGGCGCTCGTCGCACAGGTACGCCAGATGTTCGGCCTCGACGACGATCTCGCGGCATTTTTCGCGCGGCTACACGACGACGCAGATCTCGCGTTCGCGCGCGATGGAACGGGCCGGCTCTTGCGTAGCCCGACGGCGTTTGAAGACGTCGTGCGCACGATCTGCACGACCAATTGCGCGTGGTCGGCGACGGAGCGTATGATCGCCGCACTGGTCACGCATCTCGGCACGCCCGCGGCGAGCGCGCGATTGGGAGGCGACGCTCCGGCGTGGGAAGGCCGCGCGTTTCCAGGCGCCACGCGCGTCGCCGCGGCCGACGACGCGTTCTTTAAAGACGTCGCACGCGCGGGCTATCGCGGGCCGTATCTTCGCGCGATCGCGCGCGGCGTCGTTGCGGGCGAAATCGATCTCGAAGCCTGGCGCGCTGCGTCGCGCGACGAACTCTCCGACGACGATCTCGCCGCGCGGCTTCTCGGTCTTCCGGGCTGTGGGCCGTATGCCGTCGCGCATATCATGATGCTTTTCGGTCGTTGCTCGCGGCTCGTGCTCGATTCGTGGACGCGCCCGCGCTACGCCGAACTCGTCGGCAAAAAGATCGTTGCGGATCGCACGATCGAACGTCGCTTCGCGCGATATGGCGAACACGCGGGGCGCGCGTTCTGGCTCGCGCTGTGGAAAAGTCGCCACCTGCGCGAAGATCGTCGCGTCTAGCAAAACCTCCAGCTCGAACCCGAGCAAGCGGGAGGCTATCGCCGCCGACCCTTGGTACTAGTCGGGTCGTGGTTCGCCGTAACATTCTCGTGATCGGGTCGGGTCCGATCGTCATCGGACAAGCGGCGGAATTCGATTATGCGGGCGTTCAGGCGTGTCGGGCGCTCCGCGAAGAAGGCCACCGCGTTATCCTCGTCAATTCGAACCCCGCGACGATCATGACCGATCCCGAAGTCGCCGACGCGGTGTACCTCGAGCCGCTGACGGTCGCGTCGCTCGAAGCGATCATCGCGCGCGAAAAGCCCGATGCCATCCTCCCCACGCTCGGCGGTCAGACCGGCCTCAATCTCGCCGTCGACCTCTCCGCAGCGGGCGTCGTTCAAAAGTACGGTGTCGAACTTTTAGGCACGCCGCTCGAAACGATCGTCCTCGCCGAAGATCGCGCGGCTTTTAAAGAAAAGATGATCGAGATCGGCGAGCCCGTGCCGCACTCACTCATCGTGCATGCGGTCGACGAAGGCGTCGGTTTCGGACGCGAGATGGGATATCCGCTCGTCGTGCGCCCGGCCTACACGCTCGGTGGCACGGGCGGCGGTATCGTGCGCGATGAGTCGGAGATGATCGAGATTCTCACGACGGGTCTCGCCGCATCGCCGATCACGCAGGCGCTCGTCGAAACGTCGCTGCTCGGTTGGAAAGAAATCGAGTACGAAGTGCTACGCGACGGTGCGGATAACTGCATCATCGTCTGCAACATGGAGAACATCGATCCCGTCGGCGTGCATACGGGCGATTCGATCGTCGTCGCGCCATCGCAGACGCTCTCCGACCAAGAGTATCAGATGCTGCGCACGTCGAGCCTCAACGTCATCCGCGCGCTCAACGTCCAGGGTGGCTGCAACATTCAATTCGCATTGCACCCCGAGCGCAGTGCGTACAACATCATCGAAGTCAACCCCCGCGTCTCGCGCAGTTCCGCGCTCGCGTCCAAAGCGACGGGTTATCCGATCGCAAAAATTTCGACCAAGATCGCACTCGGCATGACGCTCGATCAGATCGAGAATCCCGTCACGGGTGTCACGAAAGCCGCCTACGAGCCGACGCTCGACTATGTGGTGGTAAAGCTTCCGCGTTTTCCGTTCGATAAATTTCCGCGTGCCGACACGCGTCTGGGCACGCAGATGAAATCGACGGGCGAAGCGATGGGCATCGGTCGCACGTTCGCAGCCGCGCTGATGAAGGCGGTCCGTGGGCTCGATCTCGGCCGCGAAACGCTGACGGGCACGTCGCTTGCGGGTTGGAACGACGACGAACTCGAGAGCGTCATCGTCACCGCAACGCACGAGCGACTCTTCGCGGTGTGCGAACGCTTACGTCGCGGCGCGAGCGTCGAATCGCTCGCGAAGCTTTCGACGATCGATCCATTTTGGTTGCACGAATTCGCCGAACTCGTCGCGCTCGAAGAACGTCTGCGCGCGCATCCGACGCCGCACGATCTGCGGCTCGCATCGGAGGCGGGATACTCGCATCGCAGCATCGAGAAGCTGACCGACTCCGATGCGAACGTCTCACTTTGGAATGCGGCGCGGACGAGCGAAAGTGATCCCGGCCACGCGTCGGCCGTCGCGTTCCGCATGGTCGATACCGCGGCGGCCGAATTTCCAGCGAAATCGCCGTATTATTATCTTTCGCGCGGCGAACAAAACGAGATGCGCTCGCTCACGAAAGAAGCGATCGTCGTCGTCGGCAGCGGACCGATTCGCATCGGTCAGGGCATCGAATTCGATTATAGCTGCGTGCATGCGGCATGGGCTCTGCGCGAAGCGGGTCGCGCGGCCGTCGTCATCAACAACAATCCCGAGACGGTTTCGACCGATTTCGACATCTCCGACGTGCTCGTCTTCGAGCCGCCGGGCGCAGATGAAGTGCAGGCCGCGTACGACGCGACCAAGGCGACGGGCGTCATGCTCGCCTTCGGCGGTCAAACCGCGATCAATCTCGCAGCCGAACTCAACCGCCGCGGCGTGACGATCGTCGGCAGCGATCGCAAGAGTCTCGATATGGCTGAAGATCGCGAGAAGTTCGAAGCGTTGCTCGAACGGCTCGGCGTCGCACGGCCCGAAGGGAAGATCGCGACGTCGTTCCGTCAGGCGCGCACGATCGCACGCGAACTCGGGTTTCCCGTGCTCGTGCGACCGTCGTACGTGCTCGGTGGTCGGGGTATGGAGATCGTCTACAACGAGGGCCAACTCGCGAGCTACGTCGAGACGGCGCCGCCGATCACGCCCGGCGCGCCGTTGCTCGTCGATAAGTATTTGCGCGGCCTCGAAGTCGAAGTCGACGCGGTGTACGACGGCACCGATATTCTCGTGCCGGGCATCTTCGAACATATCGAACGCGCGGGCATTCACTCCGGCGACTCGATATCGGTCTATCCGCCGCAGACGATCGATGCGGCGATGCAGGCACGTATCGTCGAGGTCACGCGATCGATCGCGCACGAATTGCAAACGCGCGGTCTCATCAATATACAATTCGTGATTCACGCGGGCGAACTCTACATCATCGAGGCGAATCCGCGCGCGAGTCGCACGGTGCCGATCATCTCGAAAGCGACGGGCATCAATCTCGTTGCGGCCGCGACGCGCGTCGCCCTTGGCGAGAAGCTCGCAACGATGCCGTACGGCACGGGTCTCTTGCCCGACGCGCCGTTCGTCGTCGTGAAAGTGCCCGTCTTTTCGTTTGCGAAGATGCGCGGCGTCGAGACGATCCTCGGCCCCGAAATGAAATCGACGGGTGAAGTGCTCGGGATCGACGAGACCTTTGCGGGCGCGCTGCTCAAAGGCTTTGTTGCCGCAGGCGTGCGTTTGCCGGACCGAAGCGTTGCGGGCGAACGCGGCCGAATTCTCGTGTCGATCGCCGATGAAGAGAAGCACGAAGCGATCGACATCTTGCAGGCGTATGCGGAGCTGGGCTTCACGCTCGTCGCGACGGGTGGGACGCACCGCATCCTCGTCGAGAACGGAATCGCGTCGGAATTCGTCAATAAAATCGCCGATGGATCGCCGCACGTGCTCGAAGCGATCGCTTCGCGTAGCGTCGATTTGGTGATCAATAATGCCGTCGGCGCGCGCGAGATCTCCGATGGCTATCGCATTCGCCGGGCCGCCGTGGAAGCGAGCGTCGCGTGTCTCACGAGCCTCGATACGGCGCGCGCGCTCGCCGAAGCACTCGCAAGCGATCCCGGTCCGCCTCGCTCGCTCCAGGAATACCGGGCGATAACGCGCGCGCACGTCTGAGGAGAACGATGATCGAACATAAGCCCGTATCGCGGCGAGATCTTTTGCGCAAGGCCGTCGTCGCCCCACTCGTCATCGGAGCGCTCGTGACGCTGCGTGCGCGTGAGGCGGATGCGTACCTCTTACCGCCCGACAATTGCGTCGGCGGTTGGATCGCCAAACCCGATGTCGATTATCAGAACCATCCAAAAGGCCATGTAGCCTGCCGGGGCTGCACGCGATTCCACCGCACGACCAAGCACGCGAAAAGCGGCGTGTGCGATTACGTTTGCGGTCCGGTTTCCGCTTCGGGCTGGTGCGATAAGTTCGACGCGCTCGCGTAGCGCGAAGGCTCAGCGTCGACGCGCGCGTACGATCGCATCGTTGACGGTCGCGGGTCGCTCGTCGCGATCGATGGCCGGCCGCGGCCTCATCTCACAACATTGAATTTCCCAAGCCTGCGCATCGAGCGCACGTGCGATGTCGGCGGCGGTGTAGAGTGCGGCCGGGTCGGGTGGCCGCCGGACGTTCGTCGCGAGATCTGATGGATCGTGGCCGACGATGAGCAACGTTCCTAATGGAGCGACGCATGTTGCGAGCGTCGCGAGGAAACGAACGCGTTCTTCGACACGGAGCTGGACGAAATGCGCGGTGACCAGATCGAAGCGCGTGTCGCCCAGCGTCCACGCGAGAAGATCGGCCTGCTGCCAAACGATCGGCGTTGCGATCTCGCTTCGATACCGTTCTTCGGCAGTCGCCGCGCGTGCGAGCGCGACGCGCGAAATATCGAGACCCGTTACACGCCAGCCGCGCTTCGCGAGCCAAATCGCGTCGGCGCCTTCCCCGCAACCGACGTCGACGGCGCTTCCCGGTTCGAGTGGAGAGACTTCCGTCACGAGTGTCGGATTCGGCTCGTCGCTCCACAGCGATTCGCGCGATCGGTATCGTTCGTCCCAAGCCGCCGCTGCGCTCATATCGATCTCGCACGTTCGCTTTCGACGCGAGCCATCAGCAAGGCGAGGTCGCGTGCGTCCGCACGCTCGGAGCGAGCGAGATCCTCGATCGCGCCTTCACGATCGGCCTTCGATCGATTCTGGCTGATCTTCCATTTCCCGATCATGCGCGCGATCGGAATTTCGATGCCGACGATGCCCCGAAGCTGACCGTCGATATACGACGCGGGCGCATCGGTCACGTGCCACGGTTCGTCGCGTGGACGTTCGTGCCGATCCGTAAGCGCGCTCACGAGCGCGTGCAAGCGCTGCGGATCATCGAAGGTGACTCCCGTGCCGTATGCGTGCACCACGACGTAGTCCCACGTTGGCACGACCTTCCCCGTTTCGATTTTGGTCTCATAGACGGATGGCGAGACGTACGCGTCGGGTCCGCTGAAGATCGCCAAGACCTCGGTGCCGCTCGCAATTTCGCGCCATTGTTCGTTCGCGCGTGAGAGATGGCCGTGCATCGTACCGATGGGATCGCCGGGTACGAACGTGAGCGGAACGTGATTGGCGACGAGCCCGCGTTCGCCGGACGTGACGAGTGTAGCGAGCGGATGGTGCGCGATCGTCTCGCGCATGAGATCGAGATCGTCGACGGCGAAATGCGGCGGAACGTACAAACTTAACCTCCGGCGGGCGCGAGGAGCGCGTAGCCGCCCCTCGCTGCGATCTTCTCACCGGGCCGCAGGCCCGCCGAAAGCGTGGCGCTCGTCGCATCGCTCGCGCGCACGGTGACTTCGCGCAGCGTGAAGCCCGATTCACCAGCTTTGGGATGGTCGTCACGCACGAAGACGACCGTCTTCCCGGTTTGCGGATCTTGCACGATCGCCGTGCTCGGAACGATGACGCCGCGCGCGTGGCCGACGACGATCGTTGCGGTCACGGCGTCGCCTGGAACGACGTCGGCGGGTGCACCGCTCACGATGACCGTCGCGAGTTGCGTCATCGGATCGACAGCGGGCACGACGGCGATCACGCGGCCGTGCGTTTCACGTTCTTTGGTTTGCGGGATCGCGAGCGTTGCGAGATCGCCGACGACGATTCGCCGCGTAACGTCGGCGGGGACGCTGAGTGTTACGCTGCGTCCGAGACCGGGGCCGACCTCCAACACGAACTGCGTTGGATCGACGGATTCGCCGGGATGCTTCGCAATCGCGAGGACGACACCGTCGCGCGGCGCGGTGAGCATGCCGTTCGCATACGCGATGCGCGCGGCGTCGAGCTTCGCCTGTGCGGATGCGGCGGTGCCGCCGAGGACGCCGCGTTGCGAGCGCGCGAGTTCGACGTCGTTGCGCGCGGAGGCGACGTCGGCTCGTGCCTGCGCGACGGCGGCGCTAAAATCCGTGTTTGCCGCGGAGACCTTCGCATCGGCGGCGCGTGCGTCGGCCTCATCGCTCGCGAGTTGTGCGCGTGCGGCATCGACGTCTTTCGCTGCGAGCACGCCGCCGCCAAAGAGCGTTCGATCGCGCGCGAGCGTCGCGCGATCCGCGTTGACTTTGAGCGTCGCTTGACGCGCGATCGATTGCGCGGCGATCCGCGAACTGAGTGCTGCCGGTCCGCCGCGTTCGAGCGTCCCCCGTTTTTCTTGCGCGACCGCGAGCTTCGCAAGCGCGCTATCGACGGTGGCCGTCGAGACGGCGCCGCCGCTGAAGCCCGCGTTTGCCGATCGCGTGTCGGCCTCGGCCTGCGCGACCGCGGCGCCTAGCGCTGCGCGATCGAGTTCGGCGACGGCTTGTCCCGCGTGCACCGCTTCGCCGACTCGTACGTCGATGGCTCGCACGATGCCGGCTTGCGCGAAGGCGAGCTTCGCGCTGCTCCCGGCGGGCGGCCCGATGCGGCCCTGCGCGTCGACGCGTTCGACGAAATCGCCGAACCGTGCGGTCACGAGCGAGACGCTCGGCACGCTTGCGGATGGTGCGTCTTTCGCGACCGCATCGCCTTGGCCGTGATTCGTCGTCAACCACCGCGCGACGATGAGAACGGCGACGACCACGATCGCGACGAGCGATAACCAGAAGCGATTGCGTTTCACGATCCGACCTCGATGGTTAATGTAGCGCGGGCTTTCTCGACGTCGTACCGCGCGCCGAGCTCGTCGACGACGGTCTGCGCATATAAAGCACGCGCGGATTCCAGTTCGAGACTCGACGACGCACCGTTGCGATATCCGAGCTCGAGCGCGCGCCGTTCGGCATCGGCGGATTGGCGTGCGCGCGTCGTCGCTTGCGCCGCGCGCTCCGTCGCACCGAGCGTCCGCGCAGATGCCGCGACGTCGAGGGCGATCTGACGATCGATACCGATCGCTTTTGCTTGCGCTTCCGTCACCTTCGCCGCTGCGATCGCAACGCGATCGCGATTCGCTCGCGAAAGCGGCAACGTCAATTGCGTGGTGATCGACGGCGCATGTACGGGAACGCCGCCGTCCGTCCCGACGAGATAGCCGCCGCCGACGGTGAGAAGCGGAAAACCGGCCGCGCGTGCACTGCGCGTCGCGGCTCGTGCCGCATCGATCGCGACCGTCGTCGCGCGCAATTCGGGGCGATGTGCGCGAGCACGCGCCACCGCGATGGTCGGATCGGTCAACGTGGCGTCCTGTGCGATCAATGCCGTTTCCGTCGTCGCGATCAGCGCGCTCGGGCTCGCGCCCGTTTCGCTTCGCAAGGCCTCGGTTGCATTTGCATCCGCGGCCGTTGCGAGCTCGAGATCGGCCGTCGCTCGTGCGACGGCGACGTCCGCACGCAAGACGTCGAGTTGCGGCGCGTCGCCCGCACGGGCGCGCAATCGCGCGGCTCGATATTGCGCGCTCGCGAGGCCGAGCGCGTCGCGGCGCGCGTTTGCGACCGCACGTGCTTTGAGCGCATCGTAATAGAGCCCGACGACTTTGACGCGTTCGATCGCGAGCGCCGTACCGCGATCGGCTTCGGTCGCGGCGAGCGTGAACGCGGCCTCGCGCACGGCGGGTGCGTACGAGACGAAATCACCGACCATTAGTTGGAGGCCCGTCGTGAGTTGGCGTGAGATGATGTTGGGCCCGGGTGGATTTCCTTGCGGGACTTGCGCGTACGACGATACGAGGGCGGGTGCGATGCCCGCGCGCGCGGCGGCGAGTGCTGCGCGGCTCTGTGCGACGCGCCCATCGGCGCCGGCGAGATCGGGCGATGCGCCGACGGCGGCGGCTTCGGCGGCATCGAGCGAAAGATCGGCAAACACGAATGCGTGCGCGACCGCGGGCGTCGATTGCGCGAAGGTTGCCTGCGCGGACGTGAGTGGTAGAGCGATGAGTACGGCCAGCGCAGCGGTTACGGTGCGCATCAAACGAGCGCACCATCGGGTGTGCGAAAAGCGGCCGCAGGTGCGACCGAGCCGCGCGACGATTCCGGCGGTTTGCGTCCTCCGGCAAACGCGCTGTAGAGCACGGGGATGACGACGAGCGTAAAGATCGTCGCGGTCGAAAGGCCGCCGATGACGGCGATCGCGAGCGGCTTTTCCATTTCGGCGCCCTGACCGAGCCCGATCGCAAGGGGAATGAGACCACCGATCGCTGCGAGCGTGGTCATCACGATCGGTCGCAAGCGTGTTTTGCCTGCTTCGACGAGCGCCTCTTCGACGGTGGCACCCGCGGCGCGGGCGCGATTGGCGACATCGATGAGGAGGATGCCGTTCTTGACGACGACGCCGACGAGCAGTAGTAAACCCATGAATGATGAGACGTTGAACGGCGTGCCCGTCAGAAATAGTCCGAGCGCAACGCCGATGAGTGCCAGTGGAATTGCGGTAAGGATGACCAGCGGCAATCGGTAGGAGCGAAACGTCGCGAGCATCACCGCGAAGACCAGCGCGATCGCGATGGCGATGACGTTGAGAAACTCGCCGAACGATTGCGCTTGCGTCTGCGCCTGGCCGCCGATCTCGGCTGCGTATCCCGGGGGAAACGCGATCGAACGTAGCTTCGCACGAATGCCGTCGGTCACGGCCGAAAGACTCGCGCCGGCGATGTTCGCCGTAACGCGAATGAGCGTCTGACCATTCTGCGTCGTGATATCGCTCGAGAGTCGGATGGGCGTGATCGTCGCAACGTCGCCGACGGCCGTCGACGAGCCCTTCGCAAAGAGCGACGTCGATGCGTCGAGCAAACCCGCACCCGCCGCATGCTGCGTTGCGACTTGCACGCGCACGGGAACGAGAGCGTTGGATCCGGGGAGGCTCGTAGCGATCGTCCCCTGGCCGAGCGCGGCGACGGCATCGCCGACGTCGGATGACGTGAGGCCGAGCGCCGAGAGTGCGGCTCCGCGCGGGGCGATGCGTAACGATGGGCTGTCGTAAACGACGCCGCTACTGGGATCGACGACGCCTGGAACCTTCCCGATCGTCGCGCTCACGGTCTTTGCGAGCTCGATCAACGTTTTCTGATCGGGCCCCTTGATCGAAATCTCGATCGGTGCGGGCGTGCCCGAGAGGCCGTTGATGAGATCTTCGAGGATCTGATGGAAATCATACACCGCTGAAGGAATCGTCGCCGACATCCGATCGCGCAAACGCGCGCTTACGATGTCGTACGATGCTCGCTTGTCCGGCGCGACGAGACGTACGCGCAACAGACCTTGGTTCGTTTGCGTCGGCGTGAAGCCGTTGGAGTCGATGCCGGTGAGACGGCCGATGCCCGCAACCGCGGGGTCGGCCGTGATGATCCGTTCCATCGATGTCGCGGCGGCATCGCTCGCTTCGAGCGTCGTGCCCACGGGGAGCGTGTAGGCGATTTCGAACTGCCCCTCATCCATCTTCGGGAGAAAGTCGCTCGGCAAACGCGCGAGGAGGACGCTCGTTACGACCAGCACCCCAACCGACGCGACTGCGATGACCATGCGATGTGAAAGCGCCCATCGCAAGAGCGGATCGTAGCGCTCCAAAACCTTGGCGATGAAATCGCGCTTTTCGCGATGCGCGGCTTCGCCACGCATCAAGACGCGCGCGATGTTCGGCGCGACGAAGAGCGCGAGGAGGAGCGAGACGATGAGCGAGGCCGAGAGCGTGAAGGCGAGCGCGCGGAAGAAGAAGCCCGTGACGCCCGTCAGCAATGCGAGCGGGAGAAAGACGACGACGGTCGTCGCGGTCGATGCGAACATCGGGATCGCGAGCTGCGACATCGCCATCTCGATCGCCGTATCGCCGCGCTCGTTACGGCGATTGCGCGCGATATTTTCAATCACGACGATCGCATCGTCGATGATGAGCCCGACGGCGACCGCGAGCCCCCCGACACTCATGAGATTGAGCGTTTGACCCGCTTGACCGAGGGCGAAAATCGCGATCGCCATCGCGAGCGGAATGATGGCCGCCGCTACGAGCGTGAGGCGATAATCGCGCAAGAATGCATAGATCACGACGATCGCGAGCAGTGCGCCGAGCAAGATCGCGTCGCGTAGCGCCTTCTGCGATTCGACGATGAGCGTCGTCTGGTCCCAGAACTTCTTGAGGGTAATATTGCGCGGCAGCTGCGTGACGACGCCGTCGAGACGACCCTGGAATGCCGCGGCCATCTTCACGACATCTGCGCCCGGAAGTCCGTAGGCGTTGATCATCACGGCGTGCACGCCGTCGAGCGACGATTGCGACGTTATCGGTGAGACGCCGAGCGTGACCGTTCCCAGGCTCGAGATCGGAACCGAAGCGCCGTTCCGCGTCGGGATCGTCACGCGCTCGAGCGACGCCCGATCGTGCAACGACGAATCGACCAAGAGCGCATAGCGCTGGTAAAAATGTTGCGAGACGCCGACGGCCTGCACGTTGTTGACGTCGGCGAGTGTTTTCGAAACGTCGGCCGCACTCACGCCTTGCGCGGCGAGTTTGGCGGGATCGAGCGTGACGTGGAATTCCGTCGTCGGTCCGCCCGTCACCGAGAGTTGCCCGAGCCCGGGCGTGCCGTATAACTTCGGGACGATCTGCGTGAGTGCTGTTTCGCGCAAAATCGCCTGCGAGAGATCGTTCGATGTCAACGCAAACGAGAGCACGGGCTCGCTATTGGGATTGACGATGACGGCGACGACGTTCTTCGCACTCGGAATCGCGGCGCGCGTTTGCGAGATCGCCTGATCGACTTCTTGCTGATCCGTGCGAGGATCCGTCGAGGCCGCGAAATTGACGAAAAGTTCGGCCGTGCCCTGACTCGACGTCGCGAGCACACCCGTCACCGACGGCAGCGTCTGGAAGGCTTGCTCCAGCGGCCGCGTGACGCCGACGCGCACCTGTTCCGGTGGCAGATCGCCGACATCGGCAACGACATCGATCCGGGAAAAGCTCATCGTCGGGAAGATGCTCTGCGGGGTCACGAGGTACGCCCGCACACCCAAGATGGCGAGCACGGCCACGAGAAACACGATGACCTTATCGTTTCCGAGGGCGAAGCGCGCGAGTTTCAGGAGTGCCTCCGAGGCGAGTACGACGTGGCGCGAAGCCAGGAGGGGACGTTCTGCCTTGCCGTCGCGCGTGTCCCGCTCCTCGCGACATCGCTGAGCACGATACGATACGAAGATGACGACGAGATGAACGGTGGCCCCGGGTAGGCTTCGTCGACCTCGCCCGGCTAATTGACCGCGCGATGGAACGTTCTCAATCCAAAGCCGCGCCCGTGCGCGACGGCCGCGTCTACGTCTTGGGCGGCAATGCAAGCACGCTCGCTTTCGTGTCGTCGCTGCGTGCCGAAAAGGGCCAGACGATGGCGTGGCTCGTGCCGATGGCGTGGACGCCCGTGGGGGTCACGCTTGGCGATGGATGGCAACGCGTGAGCATCGCCGCGGACAACATGGGCGGTTGGGTCGATCAGACGTTCCCACCCGAAGACGAGCGTTCGTTCGTCACACCGCTTCGCGATCTCGAGATGTTGTTGCGTGTCGGATGGCATGCCGAAGTCCCGCAGGCGCTCGCGGAGTCGATGCTCGTCAATCCCGAAGACGTTCCCGAAGACGTGCTCGACGCGCTCGATCATCCACTCGCCGCGCTCACGCAGTGCGCGGTCTGCCGACGCATGTGCGTCCGCGACGATTTCGTTTGGAACGAGCGTCAACTCTGCGCGTGGGATTATCACGCAACCGTCTTCAGTAAGCGCGGACCGTGGCGCGAAGAACCCTACGAAGAACGCTTCTTCGAGACGTTGCCGCGCGCCGCGTACGTCGCACCGGGATTGCTCCACGAAGTTTCAGTCGAACCCGTGCTCGCCGTCGCCGGATTGCCCGAAGATCGGATGCGGACGCTCATCAATATCGCGATCGGCACCGACAAAGACGGCGCGTATCTCGCCGTGCGCACGGACCAAGGCCTCACGCTCTTGCGCGAGCGCGCCGCGACCGCCACGTAAGTGAACGTCAACGGCGCGATCGGACGTCTCGTCGTCCTTTTCGTCATTGCGTACGCGTTGCTCGTCGGGCGCCAGGCCTACGTACAACTCATCGCGGGGCCGCGTCTTTCCGCGAACGTGCACAACCCTCGCCTCTCCGCACTCACGCGGTTTCGCGGCGATATCGTCGCACGCGATGGAACGGTGCTCGCCCATTCAAACGCGCGCGGTCGCGTCTATCCGCTCGGGCGTTCGCTCGCGCACGCCCTCGGCTACGCCTCCGGTCGGTATGGAACCACGGGTCTCGAAGAAGCCTTCGATCGCGAACTGCGCGCGCGAGCCGTCGCAACGGATCCGATCGCGCAGATCCGGCAACTCTTCGACGCGCGGCCGGCGGCCGTCGCCATTGCGGGCTCGACGGTCATCACGACGATCGACCCCGCCATTCAAGCGACGCTCGCGCGTGCGCTCGCGGTCTACCCGCGCGCGGCGGGCATCGCTCTCGACCCGCGCACGGGCGCCGTGCTCGCACTCGGCAGCGTGCCGAGTTACGACCCCGCAACGATCGATGCCGATTTCGCGACGCTCGTCAACGATAAGCGCAGCCCGCTCTTGGATCGCAGTCTCGACGGGCTTTATCCGCCGGGCTCGACCTTTAAAATCTTTACTGCGGCGGCCGCACTCGAAGCCGGCGTCGTCACGCCGGAATCGACGTTCTCCGATAACGGCACGCTCGCCGTCGGCAAATTCGCGATTCAAGATAACGAAGGCGAGGCGACGGGCACGCAAGATCTTGCGGGCGCATTCGCGCTTTCGAGTAACGTCGATTTCGCACAGATCGCCCTCGAACTCGGCGTCGAGCGCTGGTTGGATGCGGTGGCGAAGTGGCAATTCGGTCAACCGGTGAAGTTTGCGTTGCCCGTCGCGCGCGATCGTATTCCGACCCGTGCGAGCGTTTCCGCGAGTGTGCTCGCTCAGCTGGGATTCGGCCAAGCCGATCTTCTGGTGACGCCGATGCGCATGGCGCTCGTCGCCGCGACGATCGCGAGTGGCGGAAAGACGCCGCGCCCCTATCTCGTTCACGGCATCCGCCGCGATGGTCGCAATATCACCCTTGCGGCGCCCGAAACGCTCGCGTCGCCGATCACACCCGAAGTTGCCGACGCTCTTCGCGATTTCATGATCGCAACCGTGAAGCACGGAACGGGGACGGCGGCCGCGATTCCCAACGTCGTCGTCGCCGGCAAGACGGGGACCGCGACGAACCCGGCGGGAAGGTCGCACGCATGGTTCGTCGCTTTCGCGCCCGCCGCGCATCCTCGTATCGTCGTGGCGATCGTCGTTGAAAATGTCGGCTACGGTGGAACCTACGCCGCACCGATCGCGCGTAGCGTCATCGCAACGGCACTTGCGTCGGACCGGGGCTAAGCGCGCGTGACCGAGCGCACGCTCTCCGATCGTTACCGACTCGAAGGCCGGATCGGGCAAGGCGGCATGGCGATCGTCTACGCCGGCATGGATACGGTCTTGCGTCGTCGCGTCGCAATCAAAGTACTTCGCGATCATCTCGCCGCAGACGCGGATTTCGTCGCGCGTTTCTATAGCGAAGCGCAACACGCCGCCAAACTCTCACATCCCAACATCGTGAGCGTCTACGACGTCGGCCGCGAGGGCGAGGCGTATTACATCGTGATGGAACTCGTCGATGGTGCGACCCTCGGCGAGATGCTCGAACACGGCACGCGTCTTCCCGAAGGCGTCGCGATCGATTTCGGCGCGCAGATTTGTAACGGTCTCTCGTACGCACATCGTCAAGGACTGTTGCATCGCGATATCAAGCCCGCGAATATTCTCGTGACCAAAGACGACGTCGTCAAACTCTCCGATTTCGGGATCGCGCGCGCGGTATCGTCTCAGACGGCGTCGATGACGCAGCCCGGCATGGTGATGGGCAGCGTGTATTACATCTCGCCCGAGCAAGCGCAAGGCCACGAACTCGCGGCGACGAGCGATCTCTACAGTTTCGGCGTCGTGTTGTATCAGATGCTTTCCGGTAAGCTTCCGTATACGGGTGAATCGCCGATCACGATCGCGCTCAAGCACGTCTCGAGCCCGGTGCCCGAACTCGATCGCGATACGCTCGCAATCGCCCCCGCACTCGCGGCGATCGTCGGCAAACTCTTGCAGAAAACGCCGAGCGATCGTTTCGCATCGGCGAGCGATGTGGCGCGCGCCCTGCGCCAAGCGCGAGAAAATCCGCTCATCACGACGCCTTTCGACGTTCGCGCCGCAGCGACGGGCCCGATTCCAAGCGTCGCGCGGACGATGCCCAATCCCAAACCGCGGCCTTCGCCGCAACCGGATCGCCGCGCAACCGTGGTCGACGACGACGTCGTGCGCGATGACGTGCGCGCGGGTTCGAATCGCGTGTTGCTCGTGGCCTTCGTTGCGATCTTCGCACTCGTTGCGGCGGCGACACTGGGCTACTACGTGACGAGCCGGCCCGGCGGTCTTTTCGAGAGCCCGCGCACGATCGCGCTCGCGAACGTCGTCGGGACGCGCGCCGAAGACGCGCAGCGCGCACTTGCCGATGCCGGCTTTACCACGAACGTGGAAACGGTTTCGAGCGAACGTGTCGCGGCGCATCGCGTGATCAAGCAGTCGCCCGCGCCCAATGGCGCGCTCGCTCCGGGGACGCTCGTCACGCTCGTCGTCAGCGCGGGGCCACCGACGATTTCGCTCTTAGATCTGCGTCATTACTCGATCGACGACGCACAACGGTATCTCAAAAACGCGAAGCTCGTGCCGCGCGTGTCGAGCATTTATGACGACTCGCCCAAAGGGACGGTCCTCACGCAAAAACCGGCAGCAAATGCGAGCGTGCCGATTCATTCGAGCGTCGCACTCGTCGTCTCGCGCGGCATGCGTCCCGTCGATGCGCCCGACCTCGTGTCGATGACGCTCAACGACGCGCGTGCCGCAGCCGCCGCACGCCATCTCAAACTCGTCATCGGCGAACGCGATCCAAGCGACAGCATTCCTGCCGACGTCGTAACGTCGCAGAGCCCGCAGGCCGGGTCGCAGATCGAACGCGACGGCGCGATCGACGTCGTCATCAGCAGTGGCGCACCGCAGATTACCGTGCCGTACGTCGGCGGAAAATCGGCCGCGGATGCCGCCGGCACGCTCGGTGCTCTCGGCATCGCTGCAACCATCGAATACGTCGTCGATCCCACCGCCGGTGTTGGTACGGTGCTCAAGCAAACGCCCGAACCCAACGTCGCCGTGCGCAAAGGCTCCGCCGTCACGCTCGCGGTCGCCGTCCCGGGCACCGTGCCCGATGTCGCGGGCAAGAGCCCGGACGACGCGCGAGCGATGCTTCAAAACGCGGGGTACAAGATCGGCAACAACGCCTACGTACAAGAAGGCACCGAAGGAAGCGTCGCACGCACGGAGCCCGTCGCGGGTTCGTCGCTGCGACCGGGTGAGACGGTCACGCTCTACGTGAGCGGTACGCCGACGGCACCGCAGTAACGTGCGCATTCTTGGGATCGATCCGGGCCTGCGCATCACGGGGTACGGCGCGATCGACGTCACGCCGAAGGGCGCGCGGCTCGTCGAAGCGGGCATCATCACGCCCGACGTTCGCGCGCCGCTCGAACGGCGGCTCGGCGAACTCCACGTCGAACTCCGCGCGGTGCTCGCATCGACGCAGCCCGACGTGATGGTCGTTGAAGAACTCTGGACGGCGTACAAGAATCCGACGACGGCCGTGCTCATGGGCCACGCGCGCGGCGTGCTCTGTCTTGCGGCGCACGAAGAGGGCGTCCGCGTTCGACACCTCGTGCACTCACTCGTCAAACGTGCGCTTACGGGCTCGGGTGCCGCCCGCAAAGAACAAGTCAAACGCATCGTGATGCTGCAACTCGATCTCGTGACCACACCCGAACCCGACGACGTCTCCGACGCGCTCGCGCTCGCGCTCGCGCTCGCGAATATCGAACGGACGGAGCGAACGCTCGCGCGCGCGGTGATGGCGTAATGTTTTCGCGCATCACGGGTGCGATCGTCGAGCGTGGCGAGGCGGCCGTGCTCCTGGATGTTGCCGGGCTCGCCTACGAAATTCTCTTGCCCGCATGCGTCGCCGAAAAACTACCGACGCAACTCGGCGAGCGCGTCACGCTCGAAATCTATCCGACCTTCACGCTCGAAGGCAATAGCGGAAAGTTTACGTTCTTCGGTTTCACCAATGGGATCGAGCGAGATTTTTTCGAAGCGCTCGTTTCGGTCGCGAGTATCGGCCCGAAAACCGCGGCGCGTGCCTTCGCACAGCCGATGGGTCGCATCGCGCGCGCGATCGACGCGGGCGATCATGCGTTTCTCGTGAAATTACCGGGCATCGGTCAACAAAAGGCGCGCGATATCGTCGCGAAGCTGCAGGGGAAGGTCACGAGGTTCTTGCTCATCCGCGATGCCGATTTGCGCCCCGAACCTGCACCCGCTGGCTTTGCGGACGAAGCGCTGCTCGTTCTCTTGCAACTCGAATACAAACGCGGGGAAGCCGAAGCGATGATCGCGGATACGCTCGCAGCGATGCCCGCAATCGTCGATGCCGAGACGTTGCTTGCCGAAGTGTATCGTCTCAAGCATCGGCGCGATGTTACGAGCGCGGCGAGCGCGGCGAGCGCGTGAGCGATGAGACGCCGCCTCCGAGCGCGCGCAAGCGGCGCATCGTGCTCGGTCCGCAAGACGCCGCAGCCGAGCGCATCGTCGTTCCCGAAGAGACGCCGGAAGAAGAAGCGCTCGGCGCCACGCTACGTCCGCGCTCGTTTGACGAATACGTCGGCCAACTCGCCGTCGTCGACAATCTCAAGATCGCGATCGATGCGGCGAAACGGCGTGGTGAATCGCTCGAACACGTGCTCTTCTACGGCCCGCCCGGGCTCGGCAAGACGACGCTCGCGACGCTCATCGCTCGCGACATGGGTCGCTCGCCGCGCCTGACGTCGGGCCCGACGCTCGATAAACCCAAAGACCTCGTCGGCATCCTGACGTCGCTCGCGGCGGGCGACGTGCTCTTCATCGATGAGATCCATCGCCTCGGTGGCGTGGTCGAAGAATTTCTCTATCCCGCAATGGAAGATTTTCGCGTCGATATCGTGATGGATAGCGGCGCGTATGCGAAGACGTATAAGATTCCGGTCGAACGTTTTACGCTCGTCGGCGCGACGACCCGCGCGGGCATGCTCTCGGCACCGCTACGCGAGCGATTCGGGCTGGTCTACCATCTCGATTACTACAGTGATGATGAATTGCAGCAGATCGTGACGCGGAGCGCGGGTGTGCTCGAAATTCCGATCGAGCCCGAGGGTGCGGCGACGATCGCCCGCCGCAGTCGCGGAACGCCGCGCATCGCCAATCGTTTGCTCCGGCGCGTGCGCGATTACGCCGAGGTGCGTGCCGATGGCCGCATCACGCGCGACGTTGCCGACGAGGCGTTGCGCCGCGAGGGTGTCGATGCGCGCGGGCTCGATCGGCTCGATCGCGCGTTCTTGCGCACGATCGCCGATCAATACCGCGGCGGCCCGGTCGGTATCGGCGCGATCGCCGCGACACTCACCGAAGATACCGAGACGCTCGAAGACGTCGTCGAGCCGTTCTTACTTAAGATCGGATTCGTCGTGCGCACGGCGAGCGGCCGCAAAGTCACGGCGCTCGCCTACGAGCATCTCGCGATGCCGATGCCGTCGGAATTCGCGGCCCAGCAACGGCTTTTGTAAATCCCGTCTCCTAGAACGCCGCGATTCCGTTGGGCGAACCGACGCCCGTCGGTCCGTCCCATCCAGGACCGGCAACGCAAACCGGCGCTCCGCAACTTCCGTTGCTTCCGGAGGTGACATCGAAGAGCGACGCACCTGCCGCATAGAGCTTCGACGCGTTGCTCTGTCCCGAGTGCGCGAGCCCGTACACCGCGCCGACGATCGGCGATGCGACGCTCGTGCCGCCGAAGACGAGCCAACCCGCCGACGCGTGACGACCGGCGAACGTGTCGTACACCGCAACGCCCGTGTTGGGATCGGCGACGGCCGCGACGTCGGCTTCCGCGCGGAACGATCCGCACGCGCTGATTTGAGACTGCCACGTCTGCTTCGCATTGGCCGTGCTGCAACCGCTGCCGGCACCCGACCACGCGGTTTCGCTGTAGCCACCGGGACGCGTTCCGCCCGCGGTCAGTGCCGTGCCGCCGACCGCGATCACGTCGATCGCCGATGCCGGGGATTGCGTGCCGTAGCCCGAGTCGCCGGAACTCGCCGTGATGGCGATGCCCGGGTGCGAATTGTAGTGGCTATCGAATGCCGTATTTTCCGCGCTCCCGTAGCTATTGCTAATCGAGGTGGCTCCGAGGGCGGCGGCTTCATCGACGGCGGCTGCGAGATCAGTATTGGAATTCGAGTTGCCTTCGACGAGTAAGATTCGGCAATTCGGACAGATTGCCGATGCCATATCGAGATCGAGGGAGATTTCTTGGCCCCAACTCGCGTTCGCTGTTGGATAGGGGCCTTGCGCGCCCGATTGATTAACCTTTCGGAAGCAGCCGTTTGCCGTCGTGCATGGCGCGATTCCAAACGTCGAGCGATACGTTGCCAGATCACTTTCGGCGTTGGGATCGTCGTACGCATCGACGATCGCGACGGTCGAGGTTCCGCCGTTGCTCGCGGCGATCGTCGTGAGATTATAGGCCGTCCGAAGTTCGCACGGTTGGAATCCGTTGACTCCGGCTACGCGCGTGCACGGCGGGACGTTTCCGATCGGCGTCGGCGTACCGACGGGTGTTGGCGACGGAGCCGGCGCTATGGTCGGAGAGGGCGCCGGGTGCGGTTTGCCGTCACTCGCGAGATGCGTCGGCGCGAGATCGTCGCGTTGATAAGAGTGGCACCGCGCGAAGCCTGGGCTCACGTCGGCGCATACTTTATGCGAATGGCCGAACGCGGAATTTCCCGGCGCTCCGTTGCTCGACGGTGAAAGAATGCGTTGCGCGGATTGCGGAGATTGCGGGGTCGTCGGGATCGGACCGCCCGAATTCGACGATGTCGGAGACCCGGAACACGATGCGAGCGCGACGGCGGCCGCGATTGAACCGACGAGTGCGGCGAGACGCGAATGTGGCAAAGCCATGCGAACTCCTACAGCAAGCGATGCCGACCTACGAACAGGGCGGCAGTATTGCGTCGTCGTTCGCGCATGCGAGTCGGACCCATGCTATCAAACGTCGATGCTCGGTTGCGCGAAGCAGCGGCTACTTCGCGAAAACTCCGCGCTGACGCATGAGTTCGCGATAGAGCTCCGGGTGCGTCGCAAATGCGGCGCGGCCGTGTGCCCAAAACGCGTTGTTGAGCATGACCAGATCGCCCGTGGGAAGCGGGGTCGCGACGGCAGCTCGTTCGAGCGACTGCGAGAGTTCGTGGAGATACGTCGCCTGCGCTTGCGAATCGGGGTAGACGAATTGATCGATGAAGGAGAGGCACGTTTTGCCGTTGCTCTGGAAGAAGGTCGGGCGCTTCACGATCTGGGTGACGTTCTTGCTCGGCGGCGATTTGTACGTCAGCGGCACGGTCGCGAGCGGATGGTGCGCGAAGCGGTCGCGTTCGGCCCAGTCGTCGAGATGCAAGAGGCGCGATTCGCCACCCTTTGCGTTGCGCTCGGCAAACTTCATCATCAAGAGCCAATCGGTCGCATCGTCGACGAACGTGCCGTCGGTGTGGAGGGTCATGTCGCGGTACGCCTGACGCAAGTACGAATCGCTCGCATCGGTATGTTCGACCGTGAAGCGAGCGTAGAACGTCTTCGACATCGCGTCGAAATTCGATGGGCCGACGAGGTGAGCGACGGCGGTCCCGAAGCGAACGTAATCTGCGTCGTTCTGCGTCGTGCCGGCAACGCCGATCGTGAATCCGCCCGTGTCGCGATCGGCGATGATGGCACGGATCGTCTCGCCGAAATCTCCGCCGAGGGCGTCGTCGAGTCGCTTCCCGATGATGAAGCGCATGAATGGGACGTACTCGAGTTCCTGAACGTCGATCGTCGCGGCGTCTGCAAAAAAAACGCGAAGGGCATTGGGATCGGCATCGATGTGACGGATCCGGGAATACGTGGGATGCGTGCCGACGTGAAATGCCGGGCGAGTTTGCAACATCCATTAGTGCTTCGTGCGAGCGATCAATTTCCCCGCGCTGCGAATCCCTGCGCGACGAGGCCGACAACGCGCCGCGCGACTGCGTTACGTGCGCGTGCGCTCGTGCGAAGATCGGCATTTGGGCCGTCGATGACGAGTGTTGCGAAGCCGTGAACGAGCGACCATGCGGCAAGCGCGACGGTCGGCGCATCGCCGTCGACGATCGCGCCCGCTACGATCGCCGCATGTACGGTCCGTTCGAGGACGGCGTACGCATCGATCTCAACGCTCTGGCCAAACGATTGCACCGTTTC
>JANYGA010000265.1 GCA_025359485.1 Rhodospirillales bacterium
GCATCTCACTCGCACTCGCAAACGCGAGCAGCGGTGGCCCGCCAGCGTACGATCCGAAGACGGGTGAAACCAGCGGATCGCTCCACGTTGCCTCCGGTGCATACGCGTGCGCGAGCGTCACGCCCGGAAATTTCGGTGCGACCAAAATATCGTCGGATTTTTCGTTTGCGACGATCGATGCGCCGGTACCGGCGAGATCGGTCCACGGAGAGATCGTGACGATTCCGGCAACGGGACGCGCCACGGCGTCGCGCGCACGTACCGCGAGCAGTGCCGCGAGCGCGAGATTTCCGCCCGCACTATCGCCCGCGATGATGATGCCTTTTCCCGGTATGCGCAGGCGCAGCGCGTCGTACGCGGCGATCGTGTCGTTGAGAGCCGCTGGATACGGGTGCTCGGGTGCGAGCCGATAATCGACGGCGAAGACGGGGATCGCGAGCTCGCGTGCGAGTGCGGTTGTGATCGTGCGGTACTGCGGTGGGTGACACGCGACCATGCCGCCGCCATGCACGTAGAGCATCGCGCGATCGCCGACGACTACGTCGCTGCGGATGAGCCATTCACCGCGAACGCCCGCGTTAATGGGCACGATCCGCATGTCGTGCGGCCGTATCGGTGCGATCGCGCCGAGTTCGAACGCGCGACGCGTTGCGGTAACGAACGCTCCGAGATCGTGTCGATTTTCGCTGAGTTGACGCCGAACGAGCACCCGGAGGATGCCGCGCACGAATGTCGCCGCAAGACTGGCCACGTTACGACGCCCGTGCTTTGCGCTCGAACTGTCCCTTCGGATCCATGATCGGTTTGAGGACGTTGAAATAGCGCGCCGGAAAAAACCGCTGCACGAGTTCGAGAATACGCGCATCCATACCGAGCACGAGTCGTGGTTGATCGCGCAAAATCGCGTCCGCTATGGCGCGTGCGGCTTTGGGCGGTGGCATCACGAGCGATTTCGAAAACGCTTTCGAATCGCGCTGATGGCGTTCGGCATTCGCACCGGCGCCGCGTCGCGACGATCGCGCGATGCTCGTGTCGATGCCGCCGGGATGGACGACCGTCATGCGCACGCTCGTCGCGGCGAGTTCGTGGCGCAGCGATTCCGCAAATCCGCGCACCGCAAATTTACTCGCGCAGTAGCCGATTTGCAAAGGTGGCGCGACCAGACCGAAGAGGCTGGAAACGGTCACGACGTTCGCGGCTTTTTCGCGCTGCAACATCGGCAAAAAGAGCTTGGTGCCGTAGACCGCGCCCCAGAAATTGATGCCCATGATCCACTGGAGGTCGTCCGTCGAAACTTCGTCGAATCGACCGTAGAGCGAGACGCCGGCGTTATTGATCAAAATCGACGCACGCCCGAAATCGCGCGCGACCTCGTCGCGAAAGCGCGTCATCTCTCCGAGCTCGGCCACGTCGACGTGCGAGGCGGTCGCACGTCGACCCCGCGGAACGAGGACGAGCGTTTGCGCGAGGCCCGCGTCGTCGACGTCGCAGAGGGCGAGATCGCATCCGCGCGTCGCGAGTTCGATTGCGAGCGCTCGGCCGATTCCCGATCCCGCACCGGTGATGACGGCGACCGCTCCCTGGAAGGTTTTCATCGGCGAGGCGCATTCGCGTAGCCGAGGCTGCGACCCGCCCGACGACCTTGCGGCGATCTACCTACGGCGGTTTGGGCGATTCCGTTTGGATGAGACGATGATGGCGGCGCGGACCGGGGTGGAGACGAGCGCACCGATGACGCCGGAGGCCAGCAGTGCGAGGAAGACGGCGAAATCGTGAGCGGTCATACCAGTGGTATCGGCTCGACTTCCGTGTCTCAGCACGCGCCATTTTGTAAAGACTCGGCTATTTCGCGAGCGGGTAATTCGTGGTGAAAGTGGGTAGCCACACCATATGCGCGATCGAGAGTTCGGACGTAGTGGTTTACGCGTCTCCCCCATGGGCCTCGGGTGCATGGGGATGTCGGAATTTTACGGAGCTGCCGACGACGCGGAGTCGATCGCGACGATCCATCGCGCGCTCGAGCTCGGCGTCTCGTTCCTCGATACCGCCGATATGTACGGCGTCGGTCGCAACGAAGAGCTCGTAGGGCGAGCGATTGCCGGACAACGCGACCGCGTCGTGCTCGCGACGAAATTCGGAAACGTTCGCGGCCCGAACGGCGAATTTGCCGGTGTCGACGGCACACCCGCCTACGTGCATGCGGCATGCGAAGCGAGTCTGCGACGTCTGGGCGTCGAGACGATCGATCTGTACTATCAGCATCGCGTCGATCCGAAGGTGCCGATCGAAGAGACCGTCGGCGCGATGAGCGAACTCGTCACGGCGGGGAAAGTACGCTTTCTCGGTCTTTCCGAAGCGAGTGCGGCGACCATCCGACGCGCGCACGACGTGCATCCCATCGCAGCCCTGCAAACGGAATATTCCCTTTGGACGCGCGACGTCGAAGACGAGATCCTCCCGACCGTTCGCGAGCTCGGTATCGGATTCGTCGCTTACAGCCCGCTCGGTCGAGGTTTCCTCACGGGGACGTACGCGTCGTATGACGATATCCCCGAGGGCGATTATCGGCGGAGCGCCCCGCGCTTCCAAAGTGAGAATCTCGCGAAAAATCTCGATTTGGTGGCGACCGTCGTCCGCATCGCGCGTGCGAAAAACGCGACCCCCGCTCAGGTCGCACTCGCATGGGTGCTCGCGCAAGGCGATGACGTCGTGCCGATTCCGGGGACCAAACGCGTGCGATATCTCGAAGAAAACGCACGCGCGCTCGAAATCGACCTCGATGCATCGGATCGCGCCGAGATCGAAGCGGCTTTTCCCCACGGAGCGGCTGCCGGAACGCGCTATCCCGCCGCCGGCATGGCGGGCGTCAATCGCTAAAACGTATCGCGGCGGCGCTGGCGCTGGGTGTCACTCTCGGCGCGTCGTTGCCGCCGAATATTCGCATCTCCGCGACGGATCGATCGCTCGTCTTCGATAGTGACGGCACGATCGTCTCCACGGCGCTCCTATGTCCCGGATATGCCTTCGAGCCTTTCGGTTCGGGCGGACCACGACTCTCGCCCGATCAGCACTGGGCGCTGGTCGACGTGCGAGGACCCTACGAACCGGGCAACGTCGCGCGATCGCACGTCCTCGCCTACGTGCGATCGGGAACCGTCGTCTTCGGAAGCGATTTCCCGACCGCCGTCGGCGCACCGAGCCCTGCAGATCGAATCGACTGGTCGAGCGGTGAGCGCGCGACGTTGCGTTACAAAGACGGCAAAACGTACCCGCTCGTCGATCCGCCGCGCGGCCCCAAGCGCGACGCGTGTCCTGTGGTGGTTCGTTTAGGAGCTAAGTAACTCACGAAGTCGGTGCATCGGCGCCGACCGGGGGAATGCGCGTGCGACCGCGCATCGTGATCGTCATGCGTATCGGCATCGATCTCGGCGGCACGAAAATCGAAATCATCGCACTCGACGACGCGGGCTCCATTGCGGCGCGACGTCGGATCGCGACGCCAGCCGGCGATTACGACGGGATCGTCGCGGCAATCGTGGCGCTCGTTCGCGGCGTCGAAAGCGATCTCGCGACGACGGCGACGGTCGGTGTCGGTATGCCGGGGGCGATCTCGCTTGCGACCGGACTCGTGAAGAATGCAAATAGTACGGTCCTTATCGGTCGTCGTTTTCCGAGCGATCTCGAAAAGGCGCTCGGCCGCGAGATTCGCGTCGAGAACGACGCGAATTGTTTCGCGTTATCGGAGGCGAGCGACGGTGCGGGCGCGGATGCCGCGACCGTCTTCGGCGTCATTCTCGGGACGGGTGCCGGTGGCGGGATCGTCGTCGATGGTCGCGTCGTGCGCGGTCGTAACGCGATCGCAGGTGAGTGGGGGCACAACCCGTTACCTGGCCGCGCGCAGACGAAGTGCCGGGGCCCGCATGCTACTGCGGAAAGATGGGTTGCATCGAAACGTTCGTCTCGGGCACGGGGCTACGTGCCGATCTTCTGCGACATGGCGGTTCGTCGACGGACGATCTCGATGTGGCGACACGCGAACGATACGAAGACCGACTCGCTCGCGCGCTGACGAGCGTCGTGAACGTGCTCGATCCGCACGCGATCGTCCTCGGCGGGGGGGTTTCCAATTTGCCGGGGCTCGCGCAAGCGGTAACCGCGCGCATGGGTGCGTACGTGTTTTCCGATACGTTCGATACGCCGATTCGTATCGCGCGACACGGAGACTCCAGTGGCGTTCGCGGTGCGGCGTGGCTCTGGCCAATCGCTTTGGGAGGCGCGCGCGCCGAGGATGCGAAGCGCCTCGCATGATCGCAATCGAAGAAACGCATCGCCTCCCTTCGCCCGCGCCGAAACCGCAGTCGCTCGCCTTCGACGGCACGACGCTGTGGATGGGTTCGCGCGAGACGCGTCGCCTCTATGCGATCGATCCCGTGTCGTGGACGGTGCGCGAAGAAGCCGACGC
This sequence comes from Rhodospirillales bacterium, assembly GCA_025359485.1. Taxonomy (GTDB): domain Bacteria; phylum Vulcanimicrobiota; class Vulcanimicrobiia; order Vulcanimicrobiales; family Vulcanimicrobiaceae; genus JANYGA01. The sequence continues at coordinate 4,463 of JANYGA010000265.1, forward strand.
GCCGGGAACGCCGTGGGGCATGACGGTCGTCGGCGACGAGTTACGTGTGCTGACGGGCGAAGCACCCGACGATAATCGCTTTATCCGTCGCTTCGTTCCGGGCCATGGATTCAAATCAAACGATCGCATCGGTTGTCCCGACGACACGGGTTCGCAGCTCAGCTTCGATGGCGATCGGCTCTACGTCAGCCAGTGGTACAACAAAAAAATTCTCTCACTCGACGATCGCGGCGCCGTCGGCACGACGATCGAGTTACCGCGAGGAATCTGCGGCCAGGTAATCGTCGATGGATGCTTTTACGTGCTGACCACCGACGATGAAGCGACCGATGCGTATTACATCACGCGCGTCGATGCGCGAAACGGAACGCCGAAGATCGACGATCTCGCGAGCGTCGGCTTTCCCGGACGCGCACTCGCGTTCGACGGTGCGCGCTTCTGGACCAATCATCGCGAGGCCGATCAAATCGTGGCCTTCGAGATTCCGCGCTAGTCGCGAAAGCTCGGATCGTTCCGATCGAGCATGCGCACGAGCGGCGTCCACGCGAGCGCGGACATCGCGGCTTGTCCGAATTTCGCTTGTCGATCGACGAGGGTGCGCACCGCATCGCTCGGGATCGTCAACGCGACGCCGCCTGCGAGCGATGCGATCTGAATCGCACACGCGCGCTCGAGTAAGTACATGGTCAAAAACGCCGAGCCGATGGATGGTCCGACGGTAAGGGTCCCATGGTTACGCAAGAGCATCGCGTTGTTATCACCGAGATCGGCGACGAGTCGCGGCCGCTCGGCGAGATCGAGGGCGATCCCCTCGTAATCGTGATAGGCGAGGCTGCCGCACACGGTCATCGCCGTTTGATTGAGCGGCAGTAACCCATTCGCTTGCGCCGAGACGCCGACGCCGGCGATCGTATGCAGATGCAAGACGCAATGCGCGTCTTCGCGCGCCGCGTGGATGGCGCTATGAATCGTGAAGCCCGCAGCGTTGAAGCCGTAGGGTGATGGCTCGAGGATGTTGCCGTCGAGATCGACTTTGATGAGGCTCGAGGCGGTAATCTCATCGAACATCAAACCGTACGGATTGATGAGAAAGTGGTGCTCGGAACCGGGGACCCGCGCCGAGATGTGCGTGAAGATGAGATCGTCCCAGCCATAATGCGCCACGAGGCGATAAGCGGCGGCGAGATCGACGCGCGTTTGCCACTCTTGCGTGGAACACCGGTCGCGTAGGGATGTCGGTTCGGCGGCGACGCTCATACCTTGCTCCTCAGAGGCTTCCGTGCATCCGGAAAGGCTCGTGCTAGCGCTTCTCGCTCGCTGCGCCCGCTGCCCTCCGCCCGGGACATGTGCTCAGGGAACGGCGACTGTCTCGTCGAGTCCGCGGGTGCGTGCTTGCGCGACCATCTCGCGCATGCGTGGATGATCGCCTTTGATCGTCGTCTCCCACGTCTCGAATCGGGGCACGGCTTCACCCGCCCGAAAGACGAGATAGTACGCCGAGAGCTCGCCGAGAAAGGCGAACCGCGCGCGCAGATCGGCTGCGAGATCCTCGTAGGTCGCAAACGAACGTAAGTAGGCCGACATGGTCATCGTCCGTTCGATCTCGACGAGCGCGCGTGCGTTCGCGATCGTCGCGACGATTTTTTTGCGCGAGCGAACGATGCCGCCATCGGCGATGATGCGCTCGATATCGTCTTCGCCGTACGCCGCGACGAGCGTGGGATCGAAGTTTTCGAAGAGCCGTACGAACGCATCCCACTGAGAAGCGATGAGTTTCCACGAGAGGCCCGCTTGAAAGATCGCTTGCGTGATGATCGCGAGATACTCGCCGCTTCGCTGCGGTCGCGTCCGCTCGGGAATCGTCACGCGCGCGAGAGTTCGCGGACGCGGGTTTCGAGTTCGGCGAGCACCTCGGCACGCGGCCGCGTCGTCGCGTTACGCAGCGGTGCGCCGAGGCGGAGCGTCACGCGCGTGCGCGAGCCTTCGCGCACGTACGCGAGCCCCGCGGGAACGATCGGGATCGGCTTCGCGCCCGCACGTTCGGCACGAGTTGCGATCGCGAGAAGACCGGGTCGAAACGGCAGATACTCATCGTCGCGCGTTTTGGGCGAGCCCGCCGGATCGATCGTCGGATAGCCCTCGGGAAAGATACCCAGCACTTCGCCACGACATAAAAGTTCGGCACCGTAGGAAATTGCGCGACGCATGTACGCACGCGTCTCGCTGCGCGCGAACGCGCTCGCGACCGTCTCGTCGTCATCGGCGAACCGTTCGCTACGAATTGCGACCGGCCATTGCGCGAGCCGACACGCGCGTTCCATCGTGGTCCGCGCGAACGCGGAATTCGTCCAGTCGAGTGCGACGAAGAGATGCGGTTGCCGCGCGAGCCCATGTACGAGCGCCGAGCCGTCCCACGCGTGATGGTAGTGGCGCGCCGCGACGATTGCCGGCCCCGTCGCCGGAAGATGCTTCGCGCCGCCGACGTACAGATTCATATACCGCACGACGTTGTAGATGGCGATCGCGCGCGGTCCAAGCGCAAACGGATTCACGGGATCACGCCGGGATGAGCGTGCTCCGGGTCGGTTGGCGAAGCGCGATCGCTGCGGGAAGAAGGCTCAGAAACATCGCGGCGATCGCCGTCGGCCACAGGCCGACCGAAAGGCTCAACGCCATCGCCCACACGACATTGACGCCGTACACGGCGAAGGGAAACCACGCGATCATCGCACGCGCATCGAACGAACGCATCCAAATGATCCGGCCTGCGGCGATGAAGGCGAGGCCCGTTCCGAGCCAACCCGCGAGATTGCGGAGCGGCATGCCGAAGTAGGCGCCGTGCTCTTTCCAAATCCAGAAGTGCATGACCGTCATCTTATCGCTTGCCATCGCGGGGTCGAGCACGAGATCCCACGCCATCAGCAACCACGCGCCGAGGACGACCGACCAGAACGGCTCGTTTTTGACGTTCGCCTGCTGGATGATTTTGGATGCGAGTAAGAACGACGCGAAGCCCATGTAAAACCACGAGAGCGGCACGGTGTACGGGACGCGGCCCAAGAGTTGCCAGCCGAGAAATCCCGTGTACTCGTAACCGCCGAACGGGAAACCGGTCTTCGTTCCCGTGAGTTCCGCCGTCGCCGAAATGAGCACCGCGGCGAGAAAGAAGAGGACGGTGCGCCGCGGGCCGACGCTCGCGATGCCGAAGGCGATCATCGCGATTGCGCCCGTGAGGATATCGACCGTTCCGACATTTTGAATCGCCCAGCTGTAGAACGCGATCGCGTACGGGTTTCCCGCAAACTGCGCGACGTTCGGAACGGCCGAGAGCAGCCCGAACATGCCGAGCGCGAGCGCGCACGCGTGGAGCACGAGAAATCCGATGGCGATACGTATCACGGGTGGGTTCCTTCGGAGACGAGCGTTCGACCGCGCCAGGTGTGGGTTCGAGCGTAGGTTGCCCAGACGAGCCGGAGCGCACACGGCAGATCCGCAAACGCTGCGAGCCAGTACGTCGCTCTGACGTTCCCATATGCGCGCCGTGTTCCGGCAAGGACGCCCAGTCGCCCGAGCGCGAGACCGAGATTGATCCGGAAAAAGAGCGAGTCGCGGTCGACCCCCGTCGCGAGCGCGACGAGGATGAGCGCGAGGGGCAGGGCCTGTACGAGCACGATCGTCGCGAGGTCGTCGATGAGTGCGGCTTGCGTCGTCGATGTGTCGCGGAGCGGCAGCGATCGCGGCCAATTCCGCCATGCATCGCTCGCGCTCGCGTACATCCGTACCGACGAAAGCGCAGAGCCTTCGTAAAACCCGAGGCGCGCGCCCGCACGCACGAGATGTCGCGCGATCGTCACGTCGTCGCAGCGCGAATCCCGCGCGGCGGTAAATGCATCGGTGCGCACGAGCAGGTCGCGGCGCGCGAGAAAACATTGGCCGTTCGCCTGCACGGCGCGGGCGTCGCGTGCGATCGCGCCGGGCAAGCCGTAGCGGTACACGAGCGTTGCGAGAAATGCCGGATGGATGAGGGCTTCGAGCGAGCCCGAGAGCTCGAGGAGCGGTGCCGCACTAAACGCATCGAGGGCATTTTCGGCGGCATGGGCGAGCAGCGATGCGACGAGACCCGGGCGCGGCCGGACGTCGGCATCGATCGTGAGGATCCACGCGGCATCGGGATCGCTCGCGGCGAGGCCGCACGCGAGATTCCAAGCTTTGCCGTTCCAGTCTCCGGGCACGGGGCTCGCATCGACGAGTACGATACGGGCATCGCGTGCGGCGTACGCGCGAACGAGTGCTTGCGTCCCATCGGTCGAGCCGCCGTCGACGACGACGATTTGCACGAGCGCGCTCGGAGCGGCGAGCAATCCTTCGAGGCACGGACCCAACCGATCGCGTTCGTCGAGCACGGGAACGATCGCTGCGATCGAACCGGCATCGCGCGCGATGTTCTCGGTCGCGGCAACCGCGTGGCCACCGCGCGTCGCGATCATCCGGCCGTAGGTTCGCGCGCCAAGCAATCCTTGCACGATGGCGAACACGTCGAGAGTGGATATCACGGGCTCCCCGGTTTTCGTATCTCACGATTCGATCCTTTTGTCCCATGGTCACGCGACGCCGCGTGCGTTCGTCTTATTTCACGGCCTCACCGCGAGCCCGCGCCAGTTCCTCGCATTCGGCGAGATGCTCTTCGCGCGTGGTTCGAACGTGATCATCCCGCGTTTGCCGCGGCACGGTCTCTCCGATCGCTTGACGACCGAACTCGAAGGCCTTACCGCCGATGAATTGCGCGCCTTCGCACGCGCGACCGTCGCGACGGCGCAGGCACTCGGCGATGCGATCGTCGTCGTCGGCTTTTCCGTCGGCGGCCTCCTCGCCGCTTGGATCGCGCAAAACTTCGAGATCGAAGGAGCGACGTGCATCGCGCCGTTCCTCGGCGTCTCGTGGATTCCGCACGCCCTTACCGCGCGCGCAGCGCGCGCGACGCTCGCGATGCCGAATCAGTTTTGGTGGTGGAATCCGCTCGTGCGCGAGCGGATGATGCCGGCACACGGCTATCCACGATTCGCAACACATGCCGTCGCGCAAGCCGTGCGGCTCGCGGGCGAAGTCTTCACATCGGCTCGCGAGAGCGGACCGCAGGCACGCGACGTGCAGATCGTGCTCAATGCGAGCGAATCGACCGTGAGCAATGCGGCAGCCCGCGATCTCGCGCGCATCTGGCAAGCGCGGCGCACGGATGGGATCGTGCTGCATCAACTGCACGGATTGCCGCCTTCACACGACATCATCGAGCCCGACCGCAGCTCCGCACTCGCGGCTCGCGTCTATCCGACACTCGTGCGTCTTGTCGATCGCTAACGTTCCGATCGCGCGTCCCGAGCACGATCTTGCGGGATCGCGCGAACGCTTTGCCGCGCTCGCGGCGCGCGACGACGACTCGATCGCCGAAACGGGGCGATCGCGACTCTTTGCGGGCGAGGCACGCGCGCCGCGCGCCGTCGTGTTACTTCATGGGCTAACGAATTGTCCGCAGCAATGGGTGCCGTTCGCGCAGATGCTCGCCGCGCGCGGATCCGCGGTCGTCATTCCACGCTTACCCGGTCACGGTGCGCGCGACCGACGCGGGCTCGCGCTCGCAACGATCGTACCCGCAGATGTTCTCGCAACGGCAAACGAAGCGATCGATATTGCCGCCGGCCTCGGCGATCGTGTGGTCGTCTGCGGTCTCTCGATCGGGTCGGCGATCGCGTCGTGGTTGACGTTCGCACGCGACGACATCGCGCGCAACGTCGCGCTCGTACCGTTTTTTGGATTGCACGGATTTCCCGAGATCGCCGATCGTCTTGCGGTTCGGGTGCTCGCGACCATGCCGAATCGATTCGTTCCATGGGATCCGCGAGGCGACGGCGGCCAGGTTCCGCCATATGCGTATTCACACTTCGCGACGCGCGCGCTCGCGGCGATGCTGCACATCGGACTCGATGCCGTCGCGCGCGGACGCGCGCTTCCATCTAGCGGTGAGACGGTCGTCTGCCTCAACGCGCGTGAGCCCGCGATCGACAACGGGCTCGCACGAGCATTCGCCCGCCGTCTCGAGGACGTACGCGCGGGGTCGACCCGCGTGATGACGTGGACCGACCTCCCGGCAAATCACGATCTCATCGATCCGACGAACGCTCTCGCTCGCATCGATCTCGTCTATCCGCGCGTTCTCGCCGAAATCGAGCGATGACCCGAAGCTTTACCTCAGATATGTTCGTCGGATTCGGCGTGGTTGAGATCGCGACGATCGTCGGCATTGGGATCGAGTGAGGAGTCTCCATAGACGATCATACCAGGCACGATGCCGGCAACCTCGGCTTCGCGACGTGAGAGCGGGGACTCGTCGTCGGCCTGCGTGGTGAGTTCGGCGGGATCGTCGAGGTCGGCTTCGGGACGTGGTGAATCGGACATGCGGGCTCCAGTTCGAAGAGATAGCGAAGCTCCCGTTCCCGGCACGATGCGTTCCGTAACCGATCCTACGGGAGCAAACAAAAGAAAGGCGGCCTCCGTTTCCGGAAGCCGCCTTTCTTTTGTACCTGCGAAGCTTAGACGGCGCCGCGGCGACCGGTTACGGCGCGTACGATGAAGAGCAGGATGACCGCTCCAACGAAGGCGACGATGACCGAGTAGAGGCTAAAGCCGTTGAGCCCCGTGTGTCCGAAGAAATTGAAGACCCAACCGCCGAGGAACGCGCCGACGATTCCAACGACGATATCTCCGACGATGCCGCCAGGGCCCTCACCGGGAACGACCATTTTCGCAAGCGCGCCTGCGATGAGTCCGACGATGATCCAGCCGAGAATTGTCATTTAAATATTGTCCAATCATTGCGCTTGTGGTGGCTGCAACTCGCAGGCTTGTGACCTCGATGCTGCCGATGGAAGTATCATGCCCCGGAAGAGGACCTGTCTAAACAATAATCGCTTACTTCGTTCGTCGAACGTGATGAAATCCTCGCGCCAGGGGTACGAACGACGGCATGAACGATCACGATCGCTTACCCACCTCGCGCTCGCAACAAGAAGGTCACGCTGCCGGCGATGATGCGATGGAAGACGATCTCACGGACGAACGCGACGTCTCGCCTGCGAAAAGAGAAGAGGTCGCGCACGATCTCGATATGGATCCGCAGTAACCGAGGCATCCGACGCGCGCCTACAGTAGATGGGCGCATGAAAGCAACCGTATATTACGCGGCGGGCGACGTGCGCGTCGAGACCGTGCCCGATCCCAAAATCGTCGAGCCTACCGACGCGGTGGTGCGCGTCACGCACGCGTGCATCTGCGGTTCGGACCTCTGGTTTTATCGCGGCGAAGCGAAAGCGTGGAAAGCGGGCTGGCGCACGGGCCACGAGTGGATGGGCATCGTTGAAGAGGTCGGCTCGGCAGTCAAAACGGTCAAAAAAGGCGATCGCGTGCTCGCGCCCTTCGCCTACTCGGACGGCACGTGCGAATTTTGCGAAAAAAACGTGCAGACGTCGTGTATCAATGGCGATTATTGGGGCGGCGCCGAACACGACGGCGGTCAAGGCGAAGCCGTTCGCGCGCCGCAAGCCGACGGTACGCTCGTCAAAATTCCCGAAAGCGCGGCGAATGATGAAAACCTTCTCGCGGCACTGCTCCCGCTTACCGACGTGCTCGGTACCGGGCATCATGCTGCAATCTCGGCGGGCGTCAAGCGGGGCATGACGGTTGCCGTGATCGGCGACGGAGCGGTCGGGCTCTGCGCGATTCTCGCGGCGAAACGCCTCGGTGCCGAACGCATCATCGCGTTCGGTCGGCATCAAGCGCGTCTGGACATCGCAAAACTCTTTGGTGCGACCGATTTCGTAAAAGAGCGGGATAAGGAAGGCATCGCAAAAGCGCTCGAAATGACCAAAGGCGGCCCCGAAGCCGTGCTCGAGTGTGTGGGAAACGAAAGTTCGATGGCGATGGCGAGCGGCATGGCGCGGCCGGGCGGAACGATCGGTTACGTCGGCGTCCCGTACGGTTCGAACAAGGGGCTCAATCTTTCGCGCATGTTCGGTCAGAATATCGCGCTGCGCGGCGGCGTCGCGCCGGTGCGCGCGTATATTCCCGACCTCATGGCCGACGTACTCGCGGGCAAGCTCGACGCTTCGCCCGTGTTCGATAAATCGGTCGGGCTCGACGGCGTTCCCGAGGGATACACGGCGATGGACGATCGTACCGCGATCAAAGTGCTCGTCAAGCCGTAGTGCGCGCGTTCGTTCTCGCACTCGTCGTCGCGATTGCAGGGACGGGATGTTCCAACGTCCCGACCGTCGGAACGTCGGGTGCGGGCGCGCGAGCGGGAAATGCGTGGACGCATCACGGGTTGCTGCGTCTCGCCAATCTCCAGGAGCCCGATACGCTCAACCCCGTCGTCGGTAACCAGCAAATCGATTTCGACCTCGCTTTTTTGTGGGGTGGATTTCTTTTTAACTTTAGCGATCGCAACGAGTTCGTGCCCGAACTCGCGACCGAGATGCCGACGCTCGCCAACGGCGGCATCAGTCGCGATGGGAAGACGATCGTCTATCACTTGCGTCGCGGAGTGCTATGGCACGACGGCAAACCGTTCGGCGCCGACGACGTCATCTTCACCTGGCACGCCGTCATGAATAAGAAAAACAATGTCGGCAGCACCGTCGGTTACGACGACATCGCCTCGATCGAAAAGCGCGACGCATCGACGATTGCCGTTCATCTCAAAACGGTGTACGCGCCCTTCACAGCAACGTTCTTCGTGCCGTCTTCGAATCCGTATCCCGTCTTGCCCGCACATCTTCTCGCACGATATCCCGATATCAACCGCGTCGCCTACAACAGTCAGCCGGTCGGGACGGGGCCGTTCGTCGTGCAGCGATGGGCGCGCGGGTCGAAGATCGTCTTTAGCGCGAATCCGCATTACTGGCGCGGCGCGCCCAAACTCAAAGAAATCTGGTACATGCCAGTACCCGATGAAAATACGATCGTGACCCAGCTGCGATCGCACGAAGTCGACTTGGAATACAATGCCACGCAAGCGAATTTCGCGCAATTCAAGAGACTCGACGGCTACCGCACCGTGCTCACACCCTTCACCGGGTACGCCGAACTTGCGATCAATACGTCGGCGCCGATTCTCACCGACGTCCGCGTTCGGCGTGCGCTCCGATACGCACTCGATACGAAACGAATCATCGCCGACGTCACGCACGACGTCGACTCGCCCGCGATTACGGATCAGCCTGCCTTTTCGTGGGCCTACACGGGTGACGTCGCGCGCTATCTGCACGACGCGGCAAAGTCTCGGGCGCTGCTCGATGCGGCGCGATGGAAGGTCGGCGCCGACGGTATCCGCAGCAAAGATGGGCGACGTCTCTCGCTCGTCATCGCGGGCTCGTCGGGTTCGGCGACGGGGAACGCCGTCGACATCCTCGTCCAACGCGATTGGCACGACGTCGGCATCGAGGCCATCGTCAAGAATTATCCGACGTCGCTCTTTTTCGCATCGGCGGGCGCCGGCGGCATCGTGCAGAACTCGAAATTCGACGTCGCGTTTTACTCTTGGCTCAACGGCACCGATCCCGACGATGCGACGCTCTTCATGTGCGATCAGTTTCCGCCGGCGGGGCAAAACGCGTACCGTTTTTGCAATGCCGAACTCGACGCAGCCGAACACGTCGCCCTGGGTCAAAACGATCGCGCGAAGCGGAAGATCGCGTACCGAACGATCCAGCGCATCCTCGCGCGCGACGTGCCGATGATCCCAATGTATTTTATCCGTCGGATCTCGGTGCAGAATAGCGACCTCAAAAATTACCGCGTCGCGCAAGCGGTCACGAGTTTTTGGAATTCGTACGAGTGGGAGATTTGAGTGAGGCCCGGCTAGCGGCTCGCACGCCGTCGCGGGCGACGTGGGCGCTCGTCGCCGCCGTCATCGGGTCGAGCATGAGTTTCATCGACGGCACCGCCGTCAACGTCGCGCTCCCGATTTTGCAGCGCGATCTGCATGCGAGTGCGGCGGCCGGGCAATGGGTCGTGGAGAGTTACGCGCTTTTTCTCTCCGCGCTCATCCTCATCGGCGGATCGCTCGGCGATCTCTTCGGTCGTAAACGAATCTACGGATTCGGTATCGCGGCCTTCGCGCTCGCATCGATCGTATGTGCGGTCGCACCGTCGATCGAGTGGCTCGTCGCGGGTCGCTCGTTGCAAGGCCTCGGCGGCGCACTCGCAACGCCGGGCAGCCTCGCGCTCATCAGCGCGAACTTTTCCGGTGAATCGCGCGGTCGGGCGATCGGAACGTGGTCGGGTGCATCGGCGATCACGGCGGCACTGGGACCCGTGCTCGGAGGCACGCTCGTCCAACTGGGTTCGTGGCGCTGGGTCTTCATCATCAACATTCCGCTCGCCGCGGTCGTGATCGCGATTCTCATGTTCCGTGTCGATGAATCGCGCGATGCCGCCGCATCGCGGCGCATCGACGTTTGGGGTGCGGCGCTCGCAACGCTCGGGCTCGGCGCGCTCGTCTACGGCCTCATCGCGCTCCAGAGTGGCACGTTCGATGTTCCATCGATCGCGTCGATCGCGATCGGTGTTTGCGCACTGGCGGGTTTCGTCGTCCGCGAGGCGCGCGAGCCGTATCCGATGATTCCACTTGCGTTCTTTCGCGTGCGCAGGTTCGCGCTCGCGAATGCGTACACGCTACTGCTCTACGCGGCGCTCGGCGGAAGCCTCTTCTTCGTGCCGTTCGATCTCATCAACGTGCAACACTATCCGCCGTCGTATGCCGGCGCCGCGCTCTTACCGATGATCGCGATCCTCGTTCTTTTTTCACGTTCGTCGGGAAGTCTCGTCGCGCGCATGGGCGCGCGTATCCCACTTGCCGCGGGCGCGACGATCGCGGCCTGCGGGTTCGTGCTCTTCGCGAGAGCGAGTGGCGGCGGGTCGTACTGGACGACGTTCTTTCCGGCGGCCATCGTGCTCGGGCTCGGTCTCGCCGCACTCGTCGCGCCGCTGACGACGACGGTGATGGATGCGCTGGAACCCGCACATGCCGGCATCGCATCGGGAATCAACAACGCGGTCTCGCGTACGGCCGGGCTCATCGCGATCGCGGTCCTCGGCATCGTTCTCGCGACCACATTTTCGTCGACCTACGATCGACGTCTCGCCCGCGCGCATGTCTCGCCCGCGACCTCGGTCGCACTCGCGCGCGAACGCGCCACGATCGTCGCCGGTCACATCCCATCCGATATTGCGAGCGTGCGCGATCGGCGCGTCGTCGGTGATGCAATCGCCTCCGCCTACGGTGATGGGTTTCGAACGGTCATGCTCGTCTCGGCGTTGCTCGCGCTTCTTGCGGCTGCGATCGCGCTCGATCGCTCTTTCCGTTTGATCGCTCCGTCGCGATAGGGCAGCGACCGGCGCCTTTCGGCCGACCGGCACATCCTGCGAAAGGACCAGCACGCATGTCGGCGATTACGCCCAATCCCTTTGCGACCGGATTGTCAACCGCGGCACCCAGCTTCGATTTCGAGCGTCAAGGCACCACGCTGCCGGCGGCGTTGACGCCGGCATATCGCGAGCGCAGCGATGCCATTAAATTCGGTCAAAACGGCCCGTTTCCAACCTCATCCTTGGCTGCGAACGACCGCTTCGGAGGAGACGCGGGTTATCAATCTGCCGGTGCCAACGGACAGTCCCAATTCATGGGCATCATCTCTGCGCTCTTCGGATCGATTTCATCGCTCTTTTCACAGCTGGGATCGATGATGGGTTTCGGCGGTCGCGTTTCGCCCGAATCGCCGCCTTCCGATCGCGGCGATCAACGCTTCGGACACGCGACGGCGAGCTCGGTCGGCGATCCGCACGAGAGCTTCAACGGCACGTCGTCGGGTGGAAAGGTCGTCGACGATCACTGGGATAGCATGACGTCGCACGACAATCTGCTCAGTTCGAATTCGTTCGACGGAGGGTACCGAATTGCGAATACGGTGACGCACCCCGGCGCAGATGGCGTGACGACGAACGATCGTGTATCCGTCACGACCAACGGTGCTAACACGAACGTCACGATGAACAAAGATGGTTCGTACGATGTCTCGGCATTCGGCCACCACATTGATCTCGACGTCGGCAAGACGACGCACATCAACGACGGCGAAACCGTTACGAAAAATGCCGACGGCTCGCTCACGATCGATGACACGAACGGACGCGGCGGTACGATCGAGACGAAGCTGCACGGCACGGGCGGCGGCGTCGATGTGACCTCGACGGCCGATAACGTCAACCTCGGTGGCTATCTCGTCGACAAAAACGACGGCGACGTCGATCCCGTCGCTCTTGCCGGACGCGATGGATACGGCTCGGGCTACACGTTACCGCCGCTCGCGTTTTATCCACCGAGCGCACCGGAGTATGGCCCCATCGGGAACGACGGGACGCAGATCTCGCAAACGCGCACGAACCCCGCCGAGGCCTACGAGCCGGAAGAAGAAGAGATCGAAGCGTAGCGAGCGCCGCCGCGAATCGACGTCCACTCATCGCGCCGAATTCGATCGTCGTCGGGTCCGTCGATCGGCAGCACGAATGACGTTGCCGATCCCGGATTGCGCTCGAGACCGATCGTTTCGGCGACGGGGTCGAAGCGCGCGACGAGCGGTTGACGCGCGAACGCATCGACCATCGGCGTCGCCGCAGCATCATTGATGTTGAGCGGTTGCAAGCCGTAGAGCACTTCGACGGTGCGAAGAATCGAGGGGATGCTGTAACGCGTGTGGTCGATCGCGCCGCGGCGCACGTACGGCCCGATCGCGAGGGCGGGCATGCGATGGGAATCGACGTGATCGCCCGTTCCTTGCGCATCGTCACACGTCACGAAAACGACGGTGCGTTCCCAGTCGGGACGTCTCGAGAGCCCGGCAACGATCTCGCCGAGTGCGCGATCGTTGTCGGCAACGAAGGATGCCGGCGTGTAGTATCCGGGTTTTCGACCCGCGGTATGGTCGTCGGGCAACGTGAGATAAGCGAACTTCGGCAATCCGTGCGCGGCGACGTCATCGAGAAAGAGTTTTGCTCGCGACGTATCGAGCACGCCGAAATCGATGTGCGAGCCGGGATACGTCTTGTCGGCATGATCGGCGAGGCCGGGTGCGATCCGCCCATCGGGTAACATCGTGAGTTGCTCGCCATAAACGCGATACGAGATGCCCGCCCGACCGAGCGCGTCGACGAGCTCGCCACGCGGACCGAAGACGCCGCTGACGTTGATGCGTGGTTGCATCGGCAGATTCGCGAGGTCGGTGAACCAATCGAAATCCATCGTGGCTTGCGGCACGGCATCTTCACCCGTAAATGGCAACGGCCAGATCGATTGCGGGACGCGCGGATCGGCGGGGAGCGCGGCATCGTCGCGCGAGTGTCGATTGCGCTCGTGGTAGTCGTTGCTCATCGCTTGCGTCGTCCACGCATGGCCCCAGTCGCTCGCCTCACCGTTGCTCATGAAGTTGTCGAAAATTGCGTAGCGTTCGGCGAGTGCGTGGGCATTGGGTGTGTAGCGACGGCCGTAGAGCAAGAGTTGCGGTTCGCGTATCGTCCCTGCGACATCGGCGAACTCTTCATCGAAGTGTTTGTTCTCGCGCACGATGAAGACCAAGTGTTCGATCGGTGGAAGACGGCTGCGATCGGTCGCGCCACGCGCCGCGCTTGCGACGGTGGCGAATCGGCCGACCCGTTCGACCGTCGTCGTCCACGTCGCAAACATGGCGGGATCGATGACGACGTGTTGCACGATGCCGGTGTAGGTGCCGTTCCACTCGCCACCGGGATCGGGTTGCGATCCGAAGCCTTTGGCGCTCGTGATGTAGAGTTGTTGTTTCGTGCGCGCGTCTTTCTCGGTCGTGGTGCCCTCGCGAACCACGACGGACATCGGGTACCAGCCCGTCGGAATGCGCGCGCGAACGCGACCGCTCGGTACGTCGACGACCGCGACATCGTTGAATCCGGACTCCGTCACGAAGAGCGTGGTACGATCGGCGGAGAGGGCCATGCCCGCGGGTGTTTGTCCCGGTGGTGCATTCTGCGAGATTGCGAGATCGATATGGCGTACGACCGTTCCGCGCGTCGTGTCGACGACGGCGATGTCGTGTCCGTCGGCATTGCTCACATACGCAGTCGTCCCGTCGATCAAAAGCGCGGTCGGATGCGGGCCCGTCACGACTTCGGTCGGGCGCACGTCGTCTCCGTGCCAGATGGCGATACGGTCGCTATTGAAGTACGTCGCGACGATGGCATCGCCGGCGAAGGCCGTCGCGAACGGCTCTCCCGCGGTCGCGCGTCGTTGTAGGATCTTTCCGGAAACGTCGTCGATCACGACGACTTCATGACTCGCGGTTCGTGCGACGGTGATGCGATGCGACGCCGAATTCGCGGCGATGCCGTTGAGTAGGCCCGAATCGACGCGTAGGTCGTCTCGTTTGTCAAACGTCGGAACTTTCTTCGACCCGTCGTAGGTATAGCGTGCGATGACGCCCGCGTAACCGCGAGCGACGTAGATGCCGTCGCTCGTCCACGCAAGCGAGGTCGCACCCGCAACGCGAAGACGCTCCACGAGTCCGCCCTTATCGGCGAGCGCGAGAATGTCGATCGCACCCGCATCCTGCGAAAGCACGCCGAGATAGCGCCCGTCGGGTGAGAGCGAGGCCGATGATGCGAAACTCTCGACCGGCGTCGTAAATCCGACGGGCGCCACGGTGCGGCCGTCGGGAAGCATGGCGGTGAGCGCTCGCGCAACATCTGGTGCACCGAGCGAGGCCAACACCATGGCCACGGTGAGAAACGCGCGCACGCGAAGCGCGCGCCCACGGGTCGATGCGCGAGGAGATCTCAAAGGCATGCTTGGGAGCGTAGGACCCCGAGGTAAAGACGAGCTTAAGACTCGCTGGGATCAGGCTTGGACGTCGCGCCCACGCAAAATTTACGTACCGAAGCTCCATTGATACGCATTCCACGTCTCGACGATGCCGTTGGGTCGGAAATGCGCGAGATCCGAACTCACCGCTTCGATTTGTCGTGGCCACCAAAGATAGACGAAGGGC
This sequence comes from Rhodospirillales bacterium, assembly GCA_025359485.1. Taxonomy (GTDB): domain Bacteria; phylum Vulcanimicrobiota; class Vulcanimicrobiia; order Vulcanimicrobiales; family Vulcanimicrobiaceae; genus JANYGA01. The sequence continues at coordinate 19,585 of JANYGA010000265.1, forward strand.
GCGTCGCGAGCGAGGATCTGTTGGACTTCGCCGTACGCGCGGCGTCGCGTCGGAAGATCGTAGTGGGCGAGAGCGATCTTCTCTGCGGCATCGAGCGCAGGATTGCAGTAGCGCGACCAGTTGTAGCCGCTCGGTGGTCGTTCGTTACAGACGAGCTGCGTGGAATCGTCGGGATCGACGCCCGAG
>JANYGA010000267.1 GCA_025359485.1 Rhodospirillales bacterium
AAAAGTAGCCGGTGGCGAATGTTCCCGCGATGGCCCCCGCGATGCTCCAGGCGTAGATGCTCCCCGCGACGCGGCCGACCGACCCGACATCCGGCACGGCGAGTCGGATGACTTGCGGCGAGATCAAGCCGAGGCCGAACATCGGGAGGAAGAAGAGCGAGAACGTCCACGTCTTCGACAGACGGCTCGGAAATCAAAGTGCGTAAATATTCTTTACGACGTGCGAGAAGACTTGCCCATACGAATTTCCCGTCAGCACGGCACGATCGACGCGAGCACATGCCAAGACCGAGATCAAATGACGTAATCTTGGGAGCGCTCGCGAGATCCCAACCGCGCTCGTGTCGCTGACGAGCAAAGAAGCCCCGGCAATTCGCCGAGGCTCTTTTACGCGCTCGAGTATACTACGGTAACTCGCTAAGCGGGATCGAGGTCGTTGATGCGCGTCTCGCGACGGTCGAGGCGGCGCTCGACTCGATTGAAATTACCGCGCGTTTCCGTCCGAAATTCGTACATCTCCGTCCGGAATTCGTACATTTCCGTCCGGAATTCGTACATCTCCGTCCGGAATTCTGAAAACTCGTTTCGAAACTCGACGATGCCGTTCGCGAGCACGTCGAGCATCGTGAGGATCTTGCGCTCGACCGCCGATTCCATCGGCTAGAACGGTAGAACGCTAGAACGGCGTTGACTCACGATTAATTGCATTTTCACATTTAATTATCAACAATGTTGTATTTTCACATCAAATCAAAAACTTGGGTTCATAGGCCGTTTTCGACGAGCATTTTCTGAAAGTCGGCGAATGCCCCAAAAGCGGCTCGGATCCGCGCGTACAGTCCCGTCTCGCCAAGCTTCTGAAGGTCGCTCGAATTCAACGGTCGCCCGTGCTGTTGGACCAGCGCCTCGTACTCGATAAGTACTGCGGCCTTGCGCTCCGGTGAGAACTGCGTCGAAGACCGTTTCATCTTCGGCTTCCCACCGGGGATGATGCCGCGGTTCTGAAGATGGACGAGAGTCTTCGCGGGCATTCCGGCGAGTGAGGTATGCGTGAGCGTTGCGTACTCGGGCCAGACCACGACGCATCGCCGGAGGACGGTTTCGAGTTCGGCCTTGGCCGGAAACGTCTCGTCGAGCCGCACGACCCGCACGTCGAAGCCAGGTCTACGCGGTCGGTCGGAGGCGAGAATTCCCTCATCTTCGAGGTTCCTCAGCACTTTCTTGACGTTCTCACGATAGCGCCCGACGAGCGCCGTCACGCAAAGCGACTCGAACGTCCAGCCGAGCGTCCCAATGGTAAATAGAATACCGGTCGGTATCGGAAATCCGAAGAGCGCGGTTTTGTCCCCGTTCCACGGTCCGAACACGGGGACAGGCGGGAGAGGGAGCTCGTTCTCGGGACGCGGGAGCGGATAGATTTTCTCGAGGGCGATAAGAAGCGCGCGGAATTCCAGCGCGACGGGATGGTTTGGGTCAAGGCATGCCGCGAGTCCGACCGAGGTCTCACACGTCGCGACCACACCCCCTCGTCCGAATGGAGCGTAGTTGCGGTCCTCGGGCCGCGTCTTTTTTGACCCGACGATGATGGCAATGTCTGCGGCATAAAGCGGGCCGTGGATGGCGAGGGCCATCAAATTCCGTAGACGCGCGTCGCTCTCGAAGAGACGGGGAGCTCCGTCGTCGGCGCGCTCGAATGCCATCTTACGTCTCTTCGCCACGTGCTCATCGGCGGTGTCGCCGGTAAGGACGGAGTCAACTTTTCGGACGAGGTCGAGATACTCGGGCGGAACATCGCCTGCATAGCGGATGTCATATGCCTCCTCGACGAGCACGCCGTCAGCGACAAGCCTCGCGATCGCGCTTTCGACCGCCGGCGGCCGTTGGTCGGCGGCTTCCAGCAGTGCGGTCTTCGTCATCGGTCTGACCTGAGGGGGTGAAATGGCCCCAATCGAAACTGTGAGTTCTCGGGCGATATGCCCAAGGAGACTCACCGTGAAGAAGTCCCGCTTCAGCGACGCGCAAATCGTCGGGATCCTTAAAGAGCTCGAGGCCGGATCGCCGGCTACAGAGCTCGGGCGGCGTCATGGCGTCCACCCGAATACGGTCCGGCTTTGGAAAGACAAATACGCCGGGCTCGAATCGAGCGATCTCGCCCGGCTGAAACAGCTTGAGGCAGAGAACGCGCAAATGCAGCGGATCATCGCCCGCCAAACGATCGAGATCGACGCCGTACGGACGCTCATCGAAAAAAACGGTTGGGGCTCTCACAGCGCAAAGAAGCGGTGAGAGCGCTGCAAGAAGCAGGCGTATCGCAGCGACGCGCAAGTTTTATCGTAGGACAACCACGGCGAACGCTATCGTACCGAAAGCGCGAAGTACTCGAAGCGCCAATTACGGGACGAGTGCGAGAACTCGCCGACGAGAGACCGCGATTTGGTTGGCGGCGGCTACTCATCATGGTTCGTCGGGAAGTTCAGATCGGTGAGTTTCGGTTTCGACGGATTTACCGAGAGTTAAATCTTCAAGTGCGGCCTCGCAAAAAGCGCAAAGTCCGCTATCTTCGAGGAAATGTGGTTGCGCCGGTATCTCGGCCGAACGAACGTTGGTCAATCGATTTTATGCACGATCGTTTAGCCAACGGACGTGGAATTCGAACGATGAACGTCGTCGACGATTTCACTCGGGAATGCCTCGCCCTCGAAATCGATTATTCGTTTGCGAGTGCAGCAGTCGTTCGTCAACTGAACCACCTTGTTGACGAGCGAGGTCTTCCGGCGACGATCCGCTTCGACAACGGAAGCGAATTTACAAGCCGTAAAATGCCCCAATGGGGCGCCGATCGCAGCGTTATCTTGCACTTCATCGATCCGGGAAAGCCAACGCAGAACGCCCAGATCGAATCGCTCAACGGTCGAATCCGAGATGAGTTTCTGAACGCTCATTCATTTTCGAATATCTACTCAGCACGACAACTCGCAGCGCTCTGGCGAGACGACTACAACGAATCCCGACCGCACTCTTCTCTCGGATATCTGACCCCGAAGGCGTTCGCCGATGCCCACGAAATCAACATACCCTCACAGTTATCAGTGGCGTAAAACGCCCCATCAGGTCAAGTCTGGGCGCCGTATTAGAACGCTCAATATTGTCGATGATTTCACTCGCGAGTGTTTAGCGATCGAAGTCGATACATCGCTTTCAGGCGTGCGAGTTGCACGTGTCTTTGACCAAATCGCATTCACGCGCGGCTACCCGACGACGATCGTGATGGACAACGGAACCGAACTCACGGGGATCGCAATGGCTTGCTGGGCCCGCGATCGGAAAGTGCGACTTCACTTCATCGATCCCGGCAAGCCGACTCAAAACGCGTACATCGAATCGTTTAACGGTCGCTTTCGCGATGAGTGCCTCAACGAAAACGAATTCTACTCGCTGGCTTATGCTCGCGACGTCATCGAGGCTTGGCGCCAAGACTACAACGCATTTCGACCGCATAAATCACTCGGCAATCGTACGCCCGAGGAGTTCGTTCGAGATCTCGAAATTACCGATTCTCTCCACCTATCCGCGGCATAACTCAGGGCTACACGTCACGAAGTCAACGATTTTCCAAGATGTTAGTCCAACGCGCAAGGGGGATTCGATGCTAGTAGGGCCTGAGACCACCACCAGCCATGTTCCCCCCATTTTTGGCACCGCAGTGCGGACAGAAATTATGGCAATGTTAGCCGTTAACGGGCCGATGTACATTCGAGAGATTGCAAGAACTCGAAACGTTGACGCTAGTTCGACTTTCCGTGCTGTCGATCGACTAATTCACGCTGGGCTCGCCGTAAAGCGGTTAAATTCGGGCGGTCGAAAGTACGTAGCAGTGAATCGAGCCCATTTCGCTTCACGACGTCTTTGGGCGTTGTTGCAGAAGCTCGCGATCTGCTTCGACATACCTGGCGATCGCGATATCACGTACCGGTGGAAGCTACCGCTTGAGCGCGACCCACATCCGGCAGTTGATGAGAGGAACATGTTCGGGCACCCAACGCGCTCGCGCTCGCTTACCATTATCGCAACCGCCGACGGCATCGACCTAAGAAGAATCTCGCAAGTTTTGGCGATTGATGAAGTTTCAGTTTGGCACACGGTTAATTCTCTAGAACGAGACGCTATTGTACTTACGAAGCGACAAGGTAAACGGCGACTCGCCTTCTTACATCCGGAATGTCCGGTCAGTCGGGAGTTACAACAGTTCATTCATCGCCTGGTCAACGAACGCTCTCATTATAAGGGCCTCGTCGCCGCCGCTGAGTATCAAATGCTGGCGGCGGCGAAGGTCGACTAATTCGGGAGCTACGAACCCCGATGGGTAGGCCGAAATCTCCCCGCAATCTAACGAAAATGCCCGCTTTGTTTAGCACGTCGGAAGCAACAGAGTTTCTAGTGCTCCTTAGTGTTAACGAACCGGTCGACATTGTCGAGATGTCGGCTTTGATGGGTTCACCTAATCCGGGGCTCTACAGAATAGCTAAACGCCTTACTGCTCAAGGGCTAATCAAAAGGCACAAAGCTCAAGGGACCTCGTGGTCTCACTTGTCTAAGCCGTACACCCTCAATACGAATCATCCAGCAGCTGATGAGCTTCGTGATCTTCTTCAATCTCTCGCACGTGCTTACAAGGTTCGGGGTCTATGGCGTCGTGGCGATTGTGCAATCAGCCAAATGAGCACAAAGAAAGTAAAATACAAATCCGATCGAACTTTTGGCCAGCGGAAACGAACGCATACGTTGATTCTTATATGTGCCGTTGGGGTGGCCGACGGAACGCTTCTCTTCGGGTCCGCGGCGAATGTCACGACCAGCATAACTCTTAGGGACATTGCAAAATACGGGATAATTAAAGGGACTCAAATTGGTCGTCACCGCGTTTACGCTTTAGCCGATTCTTTTCCGGCAGCCGATGAACTTAAGGCGTTTCTGACCAAGCTGTTATCAGTCTTCCCGATTTTTCAGGGCCTTGCATCAGCTATCGAATTCAAGCGACGCGCCGATCCAACCCGGGCAAAGCAGATTCGGTTTATACTTGAAAAAGATATTCGTGACATCGATTTCGGGTCATCGGCGGTGTCGACCAGAAAACGGTTGGACGATCTGACTCTTCGACCCCATAATAGTGACATACACAATATTAGTGACTGAGCACCGACGTGCTCAAGGTCGGTCATCACGGCAGTGCGTACGGAACCACGCCCGATTTTCTCGACGCCGTCGCACCACGAATCGGCATCATCTCCGTCGGCGCACGAAATCTTTTCGGCCATCCAGCTCCGCAAACGATCGACGTGCTCGAGCGCCGATCGATTCGCATCTTGCGAACGGATCGCTCGGGCGCCATCACCGTCGAAACCGATGGGCGCGCGTTCCGTACGCGGACGTTCGTCGCGCATTAGCCCGTTTCGCGGCATGGTTCGGGCGTCCACATCCCAAAAACGCCGGACCATGAGCGATTCGTATAACGTCGTCGGGATCGGCAATGCCATCGTCGACGTGATCACTACCGCCGAGGATGCGTTCCTCGAAACGCACGGCATGGCGAAGGGTTCGATGACGCTCGTCGATGAGACGCGTGCCGAAGCGCTCTACACCGCGATGGGCAACACCACGATGACCTCCGGCGGCTCGGCCGGGAACACCATCGCCGGCATCGCGTCGCTCGGCGGTCGCACCGCCTACATCGGAAAAGTGCACGACGACGTCCTGGGCACCGCGTTCCGGCACGACATCACGGCCGTCGGCGCGACGTTCCGCACGCCGCCGACGACGAGCGGCCCGACGACCGCACGTTGCCTCATTTTCGTAACGCCCGACGCGCAGCGGACGATGCACACCTATCTCGGCGCTTGCGTGACGCTCGGGCCCGCAGACGTCGACGCCGAGCTGGTCGCGGCCGCGCAGGTCACCTATCTCGAGGGGTACCTCTACGACGAGCCGCATGCGAAAGAAGCCTTTCACAAAGCTGCCGATATCGCACACGCAGCGGGCCGCAAAGTCGCGCTCTCGCTCTCCGATGCATTCTGCGTGAATCGCCATCGCGACGCGTTTCTCGCACTCGTCGACCATCACGTCGATATCGTCTTCGCGAACGAATCCGAGATCGAGGCGCTCTTCGAAACCGATCGCATCGAAACCGCGACCGAGCGCATTCGCGCGATGACGGACCTCGCCGCGATCACGCGCGACGCACGCGGCTCGATCGTCGTCTCCGCCGATAGCGTCATCGAGGTGCCCTCGGTTCATGTCGAACACGTCGTCGATACGACGGGTGCGGGCGATCTCTATGCAGCGGGCTTTCTCTATGCGCTCACGACCGGTGCGTCGCACCGCGCGTGCGCGGAACTCGGGAGCGCGGCGGCAGCCGACATCATCGCGCACGTCGGCGCGCGGCCGCAATCGCCGCTCGCACGTCTTCTCGCGAGCGTGTAGGCGATGCTTTCTGACTTAACGATCTCGCAGTCGGCGAAGCTCGCCCCGCTCACCGCTATCGCGGGCAAGATGGGAATCGCCCCCGAGTTTCTGGAGCCTTACGGCGATAGCGTCGCGAAGATCAAACTTTCCGCGATCGACGCGCTCAAAGATCGGCCGCGTGCGAAATACGTCGTCGTCTCCGCGATCACGCCCACACCGCTCGGCGAGGGCAAGACGACCACAACCGTCGGCCTCGGCCAAGCGATGCAACACGTCGGCAAAACCGCGACGATCGCAATCCGTCAACCCTCGCTCGGCCCCACGTTCGGTATCAAGGGTGGCGCCGCGGGCGGCGGTTACAGTCAAGTCGTTCCGATGGAATTGCTCAACCTCCACCTCACGGGCGATTTTCACGCCGTCACGGCCGCACACAACATGCTCTCGGCGCTCGTCGACAATCACCTCAACTTGGGCAACGCACGCGGACTCGATTTTAAAAATATCACGTGGCGGCGCGTGCTCGACGTTAACGATCGCAGTTTGCGTAACGTGATCGTCGGGCTCGGCGGCGCACTCGATGGCGTCGTTCGTCAAACGGGCTTCGACATTACCGCCTCGTCGGAAGTCATGGCGATCCTCGCGCTCTCGGTCTCGTATCCCGACTTACGCGCGCGGCTCGAGCGGATCGTCGTCGGTTACACGCCGGGTCGCGAACCCGTTACCGCAGGCGATCTGCAAGCTGCGGGTGCGATGGCCGCAATCTTGCGCGACGCGCTCAAGCCCAATCTCATGCAGACGCTCGAGAACACACCCGTGCTCGTCCACGCAGGGCCCTTCGGGAACATCGCGCACGGCAATTCTTCCGTCATGGCCGATCTCATCGGGATCCACACCGCCGATTACTTAATTACCGAAGCAGGTTTCGGCGCGGATATGGGCGCCGAACGCTTCTTCAACATCAAATGTCGCGCGTCGGGCCTCGTTCCCGATGCCTGCGTCATCGTCGCAACCGTGCGCGCGCTCAAACTTCACTCGGGGAAATTCCGCGTCGTCGCCGGCAAACCGTTGCCCGAAGCCATGCTGCTCGAATCGCCGGACGACGTGCGCGCCGGCGGCGCGAATCTGCGCAAGCAGATCGAAAACATTCGCGTGCACGGCGTCTCGCCCGTCGTCGCGATCAATGCGTTCCCCGGCGACCACGCCTCGGAGCACGTCGCGATCGCCGAGATCGCGCGTGAGATGGGCGCACGCGTCGCCGTCTCCACACACTTCGTCGATGGCGGCGAAGGTGCGACCGATCTCGCGCGCGCGGTCATCGAGGCGTGTGAGGAGCCGTCGGATTTTCACTTTCTCTATCCCGATTCGGCGACACTCAAAGAAAAAATCGAAGCCGTCGCAACGAAAGTGTACGGTGCCGCAGGCGTCAGTTATACGCCCGCGGCCGCGCGTCAATGCGAGACCTTCGAACGCAACGGCTTCGGCAAACTCGCCGTCTGTATCGCGAAAACGCATCTCTCGATCTCATCGGATCCGACCCTACAGGGGGCGCCGACCGGGTGGACGCTCCCCGTGCGCGAGATGCGCGCGTCGGTCGGCGCGGGCTTCGTCTATCCGATCTGCGGCGATATGCAGACGATGCCCGGTCTCGGCGCGACGCCCGCCGCCATGAAGATCGATATCGACGATGAGGGACGAATCCTCGGCCTTTCGTGAAACGAATGCCTCCGACGTGGGTACGGGGGCATCGTGAACGTCTTCAAAACGATTTCGACCGCACGCCGCGAGTTGCCGCGCGTGCTTCCGCTGTTGCGTGACGCGCGCATTCCGTTGCGCATGAAGATTGCGGCAGGCCTCGCAGCACTCTTCATCATTTCACCGCTCAACATTTTGGGCGACATCCCGCTGCTCGGCTTCCTCGACGATGCCGCGCTCTTGCTCTTCCTCGCGCATTGGTTCGTGGGCTACGGCGAACGCACGCTCGCGAAATCCGCCGCGAACGCGACGGAAACTTCGACGACGACGATGCGCGACGTCAGCCCCACTCCGCGCGCCCCTCGCATGGGCGAATCGATGCTCACGCGCTAACGCTGCACGCGCCGCGCCCTACTCGATCGACCAACCGAAATCGAGCAGTAGCTTCGCATCTTTTGCGAGCGTAACGATGCGATCCACGAGCGCGCGCGATCCGATCTCGCGATCGGTGAGCGCGCGGTCCGCGCAAAACGATCGCAAGCGAAAATAGGGCGCGATCGCACCGAGTTCTGCCGCATCGTAGCCACGCGGCATGCGGACGAGCGCGTCGTCGTCACCATCGGGACCCTGGAGCGGCAAATCGCGTCTTTCGAGCGATGCTAGAACGCGTGCGAATGCTTTCGGCCGTGTCGCCATCGCGCGCCGCCACCGCTCGAGCATCGGCTTCTCGATGCGATAGAACGCGACGGAGAGAAAGCACTTTCCGGGCTCGATGTGGATATAGATTCCACCCGGCGTATCGCGGCCACCGTCGTACGAAAGATAGGCTGCCGCATTCGTGCGATACGGCGATTTATCGTGCGCGAAACGCACGTCACGATACATGCGAAACACCGACTTCTTCTCGTCGCCGCGAATGGGAATCTTCGCGCGGGCAAACGCATCGGACGCGTCGCGGACGAGCGCGCGCATCGGCTCGAAGAGTTCGGCTTCGAAACGTTCTTTGCGCGGTGCGAACCACGCACGATCGTTATTGCGCGCGACCCCGCGTAAGAGACGGAGCGCTTCGGGTGAGAACCCTTCGAACGACGTGCCAGGCATGCTCCGCTCTTCGCACGCCCGCAACGGCGTTCTTTTGCGAGACGTCGAACCCGCACGCATGCCCGATGACGATCGTCGCCTCGTATATTCAACCGACGGCAGCCTTCCGTTGCCCGCGTTCGATCGGCCGAAGCCGCGACCCGGTTCCGCGAAATCCGGCGCCGCAAACGTTCCCGACGACGGCGTCGTGCGCGTCGGCTGCGAAAAACGTCGCGGCGGTGTCGTCACGCTCGTCTACGGCCTCGCATCGAGCGAACTCGAAGCCGTCGCAGCGATTCTCAAAAAACGTTGCGGGGCGGGTGGAACGGCGAAAGACGGCATCGTCTCGATCCAAGGCGACAAGCGCGATACGATCATCGCGTATTTCACGGACGCGAAGCGACGCACGAAACGCATGGGCGGCTAACGATTCGTACCGAGCGAGCGTTTCTCGGACATCATGACAACGATCCTCGTCGGCCTCGTCTTCACGTCCCTCATCGCGCAGGCCACACCGCCCCCGGTGAGCACGCCGGTCGCACCCGCCCCGACGGTCTCGACGACGACGCCCGCGGCTGACGATCCGCTCGTTCGGCGTGGTCCCGCAACCGCGCCGCGGCTGCTTCCGCCGATGCGCCCGACCGATGCGCTCATCCGTAATTCCGGATCGACGAACACGGCGGGGTATACGATCGTCGTCCATCCCGATGCGACGGTCGACATGACGACCGACGGCGACGTCACCCATGGCACTGCCGGTCATGCGCAGGTGGACTGGCTCTTTCGGAAATTGCGCGCGGCGGCGCCACTCGATGCGATGTCGGGCGGACGGTGCATGAAGAGCGCGTCGTTCGGATCGAGCACGACGATGACGTACGACGGGAAAACCTCGCCCGATCTCACCTGTGGTGGCGATGCGATGGCGCGCGAACTCGACCGCACGGCAAGCGTCATCGCGACGCAACTCGGCATGGGTGGCATCCGTAGTCGCGGGCGACTCTTGCGCTAAGGGATCGTCCCTAGCGAGGCGTTGTGCGGGAGAGCACCTACGCTCGGGCAGGCGACCTGCCGATATCCTCAAGACATGCTGCAACGTATCGAGGCCCGCGATTCGCGGCTCGCGATCCGCGAGACGATCGGCCACATACCGACGACTCCGGCTTCGCCGTGCGCGACGGCAGGCTCCGTGCTCCGCCTGCCCTTCGGCGACGTGGCCGCAGACTTGCGCCCAACCGGAATCCGCAAGCGACCACACCGCGCCACCTACGAGCTCATGGTCGCAAACGATACGCCCAATCCGCTCGCGACGTTCGCCTACGCTCCGGACGCCACGTCGCGCGGGCGCATCAGCTGGAGCGCAATCGTCGTGCCGCCGTTCTCGGCAATCGCAGTCGAGGTCGAAGTCGCCCTCGGCCGCAAGCGCGCGACGCCGCGCGTCATCGCCGAACTTTTCGCGGACGAAGCGCAACTCACGCTCGACGCCGCCCCGCAGCCAAGCGAAGCTCGCGCCGCCGCAAAACGCACGATCGCCCTCACCTCCGCAGTGCTCATCTTCGCGCTCGGCGCGAGCGCGTTCGCGGCCGTGCGACCGCGCGTCCTCGCACTCGCAGCGCCCGCGACCGTTCGTGGCGGCGCTCCGTTCTCCGTGGCCTACGCGCTCGGAGAATCCGCACGTGGGCGCTACGTCGTCGAAACGCCCGACGGTCTGCAGATCCGCGGCGGCACGCTCGATGGTCGTAGCGGCGCCTTTACGATCGTCCTCCCGGCAGGCCACGTTTCGAGCGGTTACGACGTTCGCGTGAGCACGACCGGGCAACTCGGCTCGGACGAACGCACGGCGCACGTCGTCGCGCTTCCCGACCGCGCCACGCATCGTGGGTCCGCACCCGGCGCGGCTCTTGCAAGCAACGTCGCGCGCGTCTTCGATCTCGCACTCGAACGCGACACCGTGCGCGGCGGCGAAGCGATCGTCGCCACGTATCGTGCCACGGCCGATAGCGGCGTCGTGCGGCTCATCGATGCACTCGGAACGGTGCGCGCCGAAGCAATGCTCAACCCGCGCGGTCGCTCGCTCATCGTCGCGCCCACGGTCGATGCCGACCAAGATTTTCGCATCGTCGCAACGGCAATGCGCGGCGCGACGCATGCCGAAATCGCGGCTCCCGTTACCATCCTTCACGGCACACCCGCTCCGACCACGGCGGCCGCAGCTGCCGCGGTACCGATCGTGGGCGACCGCGCCGTCGCGACCCCGCGTACCATCGCGCCGATCGCCGTCGACCCCATTCAGAATCCATCGCGCCCGATCGTCGTACGCATCGATACGTATCGACCGGGATTGCACGTGGCGCTCATGGGGTCGTCGTCGGAAGAGATCGTGGGCAGCGACGTCGCGCCCGGTGATACATCCGTCTCGCTTCACCCTCCGACGCAACTCGCCGACGCTCGCTACTCCATCGTCGCGACGTACGCAACCGGCCTCGGCCAGGAGACGCTGATACGGCCGATCACCTTCCGCGCGCCGTAGCGCGGCGGGCCGCACTCCCCCGCCTCGCCGCGACCACGATCCAGCGCCCGCGCATCTCGACATGGCTCGAACGCCACGCGGGTCTGCCGTTGCGTTTCGTGACCGCGCCCGTCGGCTCGGGCAAAACGACGGCGATCGCCGCCTACCTCGCGGCATCCGAGCGGCGCACCGCATACGTCGTCGTCGATCGCGAAGAGACGATCGATCGGTTTCGCGCGCGTATCGCGAACGCGCTCGAGTTCGGCTACATCCCGGCATCTGCCGATGCGCTCGCAGCCGCGCTCGCGACGCTCGCACCCTGCGAAATCGTCATCGACGACGTCGATCGTGCGCCCGCCGAAACGATCGAAGAGATCGTCGATCTCGTGCGCGACGCTCCGATCGGCGTTGCGTTCGTGCTCGCGGCGCGTTCGCGAACGGTCATCGACGCGCCGAGTTTTATCGCGCGCGGCTTCGGTGCGGCACTCGAAGCGCGCGCGCTCGCCTTCAGCGCAGACGACATCGCACGACTCTGCGACCTCCACGGCGTGACGTACGCGACCCCGGAGATCGCGCGCTTTCTCGAAGAGACCGAGGGCTGGCCGCTCGTCGTAAACTGGGCGCTGCGCGATGCGGTCAGCGACGGATCCTCGCTCGCCGGAGCGTTCGATCGTTGGCGACGCACGAACGCGCGTCATTTCCGCGAGTTCATCGACACGGAATTGCGTGACGCCGGCACGATTTATTATGAGGCGTTCCGCGCCGCGGTCCGGGGCGCGCATTCTTCTCAGGATCGCGAAAAGCTCGCGCTCCTGGAAGGCCGCGGGCTCTTCGTCACCTATGCCGATGGCGCATATCGTCCGTACCGCGTCGCTCGCCTCGTCGACATCGAGACCTTACCGGGAACGGCTCCTGCGATAAACGAGGCGGCGCTTCTGGTGGTGCGCATGTTCGGTCGATTCGAAGCGTCGATCGGCGAGCGAAAGATCGAATGGATCCGCCGTCGAGAAGCTCAAATCGTGAAGTATCTGCTCCTCAAACCCGACGGCTCGGCTTCGCGCATCGAACTGCTGACGACGTTCTGGCCCGGGTCCAATAATCACGCAGCGACGCAAAGTCTGCGAACCGCATCGAGCAATATCCGCAAAGCCTTCGCTGCGATCGTCGGTTATGCCGAAGTCGAACGTTATTTTTCATCACGCGGCGACGTCTCGGTCGCCCTCGAACGAACGGTGATCGACGTCCGACGTTTCAGCGCGCACGTTGCCGACGGCGACGTCGAACGCGAGCGCGGGCATATCGCCGAAGCCTTCGCGCATTATCGTGCCGCCGAATCGATTTACGCGGGCGAGCTCCTCGGCGGCGAATATCCCGAGCCGTGGTACGTGGCGCGCGCGGCGATGTATACGGCGCTCTTTCTCGGCGTGCTCGATCGGCTCACCGAATATCACACGGAAGCGGGCCACGTCCGCCAGGCGGCGGAATATGCCGCGCGCGCTCGCGACTTACGCGGGCGAACGGCGCGCGCGACCCCCGTGCTCGTCGACGACTGATCGGACTTGGCGAATCCAAACGCGATAATGTTTATCCATATACGACTGCCGCCACGCCTTCGGTTTTCCTAAAGCGAGAGCTTGATCGAGGGGATCGTCTTTCGCAACGACGATGGTATCGACGGCGTAACGGGCGAGCACGTCGCGCCACGCAGGCCGCAGACGAGCGATGGTATCGAAATCACGCCACACGGTCAGCGGATACGGATCGGCACGACCGTCGAGAAAGACGCGCACGTGCGGCTTTCCTACCGCAAGCCCGCACCAAGCGAAATCGGCACAGAATAAACGTCGCTCACCCGCGAGCGAATCGAGCGACTCGATCGCGCGCGCGGCGAGCGTATCTTTCGTGCGTTCGGCACTGCGCACGAGCCCGATCCCGACGACGAGCGCGAGCACGAGACCGATCGCCGGCATGACGATTCGCGCGATATTCTCCGCCCGCACCGCGCGCGCGTCTCGTGGTGGCGGACTCGACGCGAAGAACGTAAACGCGCGGGTGAGAGCAGGCGCCACGATGGGCAGCGCGACGAGACCGAAGAGCGCGATATTACGCGCCGCGCCCAAGAGCAGATACGAAAATACGACGAGCAAGATGAGATCGCGAACCGATCGACGCGTTTGCGGAACGACGATGCACGCAAGCGCCAGCAACGGCAACGCGCCGAGGACGAAGGACGTATTTCCGAGGTTGGTGACGTCCCATTCGACGATGTAGCTTTTGAGTGAACTATTGAAGAGCGAGAGCGCGTAGAGCGGTAAGCCGACGCCAAAAGGATTCGCGCAAATCGCGATTGCCGAACCCACGGCGACGATCGCGCGGCGTCGAAATGCGAGGCTCGGACCGCGATCGTCGACGAACGTTCCAAGCGCGACAGCACTCGCAAGGATCGGTGCGAGCATCGCGCTTGCGTGCACGTTCGACCACACGGCGGCGACGGCGATCGCGGCAAACGCGAGCGGCCCTTCGAGATCGAGCAAGAACAGAAACAGCGCGAGCAACGGCCACGCCGCAACTTGCACGCGCACGCCGAACGATTCGAAGAGACCGAGCCCCGCGGGAACCAGGCAGACGACGATCGCCCGCGGCGAAGCGCCTCGGCGTTCTGCATGCCACGAAGCGATCGCGAGCGCCGCGAGCGCGCAGAGCGCGATCCCGCCCGCGAATAGCGCCCAACTACGATCACCCGTCGCATGCGCCGCTGCGAGCGAGAAGAGCCACTCTTGCGGCGTCCACGGCGCACCCGCCGCGCTGAAGGTTTCGTTACCGAGAACGCGCGGAATCGCACCGTGCTCCGCGATCGTTCGACCGAGCCAACGTTGCCAGTGAAGGTCGCCATCGACTTGCGGAAACGCAATCGCAATCGCGAGGAACTGCGCGGCGAGGACGCCGATGACGAGCCACGCGTATTTCACGAACCGCGCCGCGGTCGCACGAAGACGGCGACCGTTCCCGCATGCGAGACGCGCGTCCAACCCGACTCGACGAGCAACGTCGTGAGCGCGGTACGCGGCGTCGTCGCGATCGCGTCGATATCGTAGCGAGCGACGTCGACGCGCCAGCCGATGCGTGCTCGCGAGATACGCGCTTGCGCGCGGCGCACCGCGCTCGGCATCGCGCCGATACGATCGTCGGCGAGCACGCGTAATCCGAGCGCGACCGCGCCATCGCACCATGCGACCTCGGTGCAGGCGACGCGTCGGATGTCGCTGCGTCGCGCAAGCTCACGCAGGCTTCGCGCGGGTTCGCTCGCTCGTGCCGTGTCGTTCGTGTCGCGCGATCCGATAGCGAGAGATCCCACGAGCGCGATGACGACGACTGCGGTAACGTACGGTGCCAAACCGATTATCGCCGCAGCGTCGTATCCACGCTCGCGCCCACGCCCACGCGCGAGATCCACCGCCGCAGCCGCAAGCGTCGGCGCGACGACGATCGCCGCGATCGGGAGCAGCGCGCCGCTCGAGAGCGCGAGCACGATCGCAACGACCGCAAGCGTCGCTTCACGCGGACCGCGCGCGCGAACGCCAAATGCGAGCGCGGCAAACACGAGCGCCGTAAACGCGAGACGATACGCCATCGGCGCGATCTCGACCGGCGCCCATCCGACCGTGTCGCCAAACGCACCGATCAAACGAAGCGATGCGAATGCCAAATACGGATAGGTAAGCCCGAGCGGTGTTGCAAAAAGCGCGCCGACCGCGGCGACTGCGATGAGCGATGCTGCGCGAAGCGAGGAAACCGTTCGCACCGCGAAGCTCCGTCCGACCAGACTCGCGATTGCGAGAATCGGCGCGAGAATTCCCGACGCATCAACGTTACACCACGCGATCGCGACGATCGCAGCGAGAACGATACCCACCGGGTTCTCGAGATCGATGACGGCGACGAAGGCTGCCGCAAAGAAAAGCATCGCCGTCGAACCACCGGGGTGCAACGCATCGAGCGACATCGCGAACACGATGAGGACTGCTGCGATCGCATAGGGCGCCGGTACGAACGCGCGAGCACGAAGCGCGACGAGTGCGAAACAGCCGAGCGCGGAAACGGCCGTCATCATCTCGCACGTCGCGAGCCCCAGGGGCGACGCGAAGAGCATCGCGTGAGCGATGTTGCCGAGCCAACCGATCGCGCCGCCCGGCGCCGACATCGCAGCGGTTTCGGGGCCGAATGCAACCGTCATACGGGCCGTCGATAACCCCGCACGGCCGAGAAATGCGCTTTCCAAGCATCGATCGAGTTCTGGCGTCGATCGAACGATCGTAACCAGTGTCGCGACCGCGATGACCGCGTACGACGCAACGAACGTCACCCGCGCCGACGGCCGCGCCTTCATTCCAACGCGAGGCGATCGCCGACGAGAACGTCGCGCACGGTCTCTCCCGTCGCGCCGAGTTCGACGACCGAGACGGCGTTGCGACACGTTACGGCGAGCCGATACGGTGCGACCGAACTCGCGATCTTCAAGACGCGTTGATCTTTGTCGAGAAAAAAGATATCGATCGTCGCGCGCATGAAAATGGTGTGCACGGCCGAGCAGCCGTCGATCCACAAGCCTTCCGTCGGTGCGACGGACTTGTGACCGAGCAATCCGACGCCGCGCGACCAGGCATTCGTCGCGCGTGCGACGCTCGTTGCGAGAACGGTTCCGTTACTGGCGTTGCGAAGGAGCATCGTCAGGAAAAGACGGGAAACGTCAGGGCGGTAGTGATCGAACCGGCAAGGTAGGGCACGAAGGCAATCGGTTCGTGACGGCGGCGGCGAATCATCGCGACCGCGACGGCGAGCAAACACGCAGCCGAAAACGCCAGCACCGAATTTCGTAATCCGAGAACGGCCGCACCGAGGGCGACGAGTTTCACGTCGCCCCATCCCATGCCGAGGCCCTTCGAAAGCACCGCCACGCCGGCAAATGGGATAAACACGACGACGGCCGAGACGATCGGCGTCGGGTTACGCTCCACCACGGCGATCGCGAGAACGATGACGAGCGGAACGAGCGTGAAGTAATCGGGAACGATGCCGCATCGTACGTCACTGTACCAGCACGCGGCGAGCGAAACGACGAGCAGTGCGGATACGACGAGACCCGAAATGGGCAGCCCACGCGAAGCGAGGATCGTGCCGACGATCGCAGCCCCCACGATCAACGCGATCGTCGGTGGTTTGCCCGGCCGCGGACCGTCGTCGAACGGGACGATCTCGTCGCATATCGAGGCGCTACATTTGAGTCCTAAAGAAGCGGTGAAGCCGTAAAATAGACCGATGAGCGGCGCGAACCACAAGAGGTTCATCGACGACCTATTGTGAGTTGCTTGAGAGATATTGGGCGACGACGCCGCCGAAGATCATCACGAAGAGTGCGGGCAACATGAAGAGCGCCATCGGCAAGACCATCTTGGTCGGCATGAGATTGGCGAGTTCTTCCGCGCGAATCATCCGTCGGTTGCGAACTTCCTCGGCGAGCTCTTCGAGCACGGCCGCGAGATTCGAGCCCAAGCGTTCGGCTTGGACGATTGCCGTCACGGTCGTCGCGAGCTGTTCTTGGCGAACGCGCATCGACATCGATTTGAGCGCGTCACTTCGCGAGCGCCCGAGACGAACTTCAGAGAGGACGGCTTTGAGTTCTTCCCCGAGTGGCCCGACGGCGACTTCCTGCGCGACGGCGAGCGCTGCGTTAAATGCGAGTCCGGCTTGCACCGTCGATGCGAGCATATCTAAAAGATCGGGCAGAGCTTTCGTGATTTTGATCTTGCGCTCTTTGACGGCGATCTTCAATTGCGAGAGCGGTAAATACGCGCCGCCGATCGTGAAGAGCACGATACCCGCAATGTAGAGCAGCTCCGTCGAATGGCGCCAAGCGGCGAGCGAAATTCCGATCGTGAACCCGAAGACCGCACCGGCAATGATCCGCGCGCCGATCTTCGCGGGCGTCACGGTGTACCAGCCCGCTTCGTAGAGTTGTTGTTGGAGCTTCCCGCGCTGATCTTCGTTGAAGATTTTGGCGAAGGCTTCCTGACGTTGTCCCGGCTCGAAGCGCATCTCTTCGAGTTGCTCGAGGCGTTTGCTCACTTCGCTCTTGCTCGGCGTGAGCGAAACGAAGAGCAGGCCCACGGCGATCGCGAAGCCGGCCGCGATTGCAATAATGATAATCGGTATGCCGAACATTACACGTCAAACTGCAAGATTTTGTTGAGTGAGAAAATCGCGAGGCCCTCGAGGACGGCGAAGATACCGAGTGCGACGTTGCCGGGAAACGTGTGCATGAGCGCTTTTCCCATCGCTGGCTGCGTCGCCACGACGAATCCACCGACGAGAATCGGTAACGCGCCGATGATCGCGGCGCCGAACCGCCCCTGCGCCGTGAGTGCGTTCATCTTTCGGAAGACGCGTCGACGATCGCGAATCGTGTTTCCGAGTTTTTCGAGCACCTTCGCGAGATCGCCGCCGGTCGATTGCTGGACCTTCACCACGCGTGAGAACATCTGCATCTCGTTGCACGGCATGCTCCGCGTGAGATCGTCGAGCGCGTCGACGATCGTGACGCCGATATTGGTGCGACCGATGACGCGCATCAGTTCGCGGCGGGCGGGATCCGGGATCTCTTCCGTAACCAAAATGATCGCTTGGCGCAAGCCGAGACCGACGCGAAGCGCACCCGAGAGCATGCGTAAGACCAGTTCGAGTTGCTGGACGAACGTATCGATGCGACGGTTTCCGCGGAACGTCAGATAGAACGATCCGCCAAAGAGCGTCGCACCCAACGCAACCGGAAAGATGAGCAACGTAATGATGACCGGTGCGTGCAAGACGAACGCCAACACCAACCAAAGCATCAGGGATATCCCGAGCAGCGCCAAGACGTAATCTTCGGGCTTGATATTGAGATCCGCACGATCGATCTTCACTTGATACGACGATGCGAATTTAGCGATTTGAGCGCGGATGTCGCCGCCGAGAGCGAAGATGAGGAGCGCGACGATCCCGAAGATCGAGGCGCCGATTGCGATTGGAAACATGCCTACCACAACGTTCCGGCGGATTGCAGTTTCGCGAGACTGCGCACGTCGAAATCGACGCCCGCCTCTTCGAATCGATTCGTATAATGCGGCTGGACGCCGGTGTACTGGAATTCACCGAGGACTTTCCCGTTGGCATCGACGCCTTTGGGTTGGAAGCGGATGAGCTCTTGCATCGTGACGATATCGCCTTCCATGCCGACGACCTCCGTAATGCTCGTGACCTTACGCGAACCGTCGCGCATGCGTTCGATCTGCACGACCGCGTCGACGGCGCTCGCGATTTGCTCGCGGATGGCACGCACCGGAAGATCGAAGCCCGCCATGAGGACGAGGGTCTCCATACGTGCGAGCGCGTCGCGCGGAGTGTTTGCGTGCAAGGTCGTCATCGAACCGTCGTGACCCGTATTCATCGCCTGCAACATGTCGAGCGCTTCGCCCGAGCGACACTCGCCGACCACGATCCGATCGGGCCGCATACGCAAGCTGTTCTTTACGAGGTCGCGGATGATGACGGCACCTCGACCCTCGATGTTCGCCGGACGCGATTCCAAGCGAACCACATGCTCCTGGTTGAGCATGAGTTCGGCTGCGTCTTCGATCGTCACGATGCGTTCGTGATTGGGAATGTAATTCGACATGATGTTGAGGAAGGTCGTCTTCCCCGAGCCCGTGCCGCCGCTGACGACGACGTTGAGTCGCGCCTCGACCATCGCGCGCAAGAGCGCGGTCGCTTCGGGAACGATCGAGCCGAAACGAACGAGATCGTCCATTCCCAAGCGCTTCTTCCCGAAGCGTCGAATCGTGAGCGTCGAGCCGTCGAGCGCGAGCGGTTCGATGATCGCATTGACGCGGGAACCGTCGGGGAGACGTGCGTCGACCATCGGCGAAGATTCGTCGATGCGTCGACCGAGTGGCGCGATGATGCGCTCGATGATCGTGCGCAAATGGCGCTCGTCGTTGAAACGGCGATCGGTAAGCGTGATGCGCCCGCCGCGCTCCACGTAGATGACGTTGGGTCCGTTGACCATGATCTCGGAAACGGCTGCATCGCGCATGAGATCTTCGAGCGGCCCGAGACCGAGCAATTCGTCGATGATCTCTTGCTGCAACTCGGCGCGCTCTTCGACCGTATCGACGTCGGAGTGCTCCGCGAGCAATTGCCCCGTGACTTCACTGATCTGCGAACGAAGCTCGGCGATCTTCTGGCCGTCGGTGTGCGCGCGGCTCGCGGCGACGACGTCGATGCGCCGCGTGACGGCTTCGTGCACTTCGGCTTTGAGACGATCGCGACGCTCGTTGCTCTGTCGCGTGGGTACCGTCGCATCCGCAACCGCGCCCGAGGTCGCCCCGTTGGAGCCACTTTGGCCGTTCGCGCTTACGGGCGCCGTATGACCACCCGAGCCCATGATCGACGACGAGGCACGTAGCGTCGAGAGCGGCGGTTCGTTCGGCGCACTCGCCAAACGCTTCGCGAAGATTTCGATCGCACGCGCGTAGTTGCGATCGCCCTTACCGGGCACTTCGGCGATGACCGTTCCGCCGAGGGCTTTTTCGAGTTCGCGCGCAGAGATTTCGGCGCGGCCGCCGCGGAGATTGGTAACGATCCAAATCCGCGATAGCGGAACGCCGAATTTTGCGAGATCGCCGATGAGCGTTCTGGCAGCCGACGTCCCGAGAAGGTTCGGTTCTAAAACGATGACGTAGCGCGACGCGCGCACCATGAAGGGGCGAATCGGGCCCGCGAACGGTGCCGGGGCGTCGACGATGATCGTCTCGTGTTGTTGCCCGAGTTTGTCGACGAGCGAGTCGATTTCATCGGGTCGCAGAGCGAAGGCGTTATCGAGACTATCGGTGAGTTCGACGGCCGTAATGCCGTTGCTCGCGATGAGCGAATAGACGCCGAGCGTGCGATTTTGATCGAATTGCCGGACGGCGTCGAGGAGCACCGAGAGCGTGCGACGACCGGAGAGATCCGCGTCGACCAAGGCGATCGCGGCCGTTCCACGTTTGAGCGTGCGAGCCGACTCGAGTGCGAGCGTCGTCGCGCCCGAACCGCCCTTGGCATTGATCAGGACGACGATCGCGGCTCCCACTACACGCCGCCGGTGATGACTTTATCGCCGTCGATGACCGTCACCGCGGGCGCTGAGAGCACGGGTGCCTTCGCGGGCATCGCTGGTGGCGGGACGTTTGCCGCCGCGGGAACGGCTGGTGCCGGTGCGGGATAGAGCGGCGGCAGAACCGTGCCCGTTGCGGCACTCGGCTTATCCGATTGTGCCGACCCGAGATCGGCGAATTCTAAGGCTTCAGCCGGCAGCGAACGCACGGGCTCTTGCGGCGAGCGAAGCGCCAAACGCAGCGTCGTATTGAGATCGGCAACCGTAAGCAGGTCGGCTTGTTGCGGCGATACGCCGAGCGTGACGGTGGCAGCAGCGCCGGAATCCGGCGGCGGCGTCGCACCGCTTTGTTCGAGTTGCGAATTGATGGCGAGCACCACGGCTCCGCGAATGATCGTATACGTGCGTGGCGGGATGCCGGGGCCTTTCGAAACCGAGGCCATGACATCGACGTGGTCGCCCGGCTGAACGAGATTCGAAACCGACTTCACGCGATCGACCGGGATACTCACGGCGCGCATGCCGGGCTTGAGACGGACCGTAATACCGAGTTCGGCCGGTTGACCGACTTTGGTCGCCGTGATCGTCGCGCCGAGCGGAATCGTAATGATCGCGATATCGCCTTTGGTTTGACTCGGATCCCCGAGCGCATCGGGCTCGACTTCGTTTGCCGGCCGCTGCGTTTTGGTTAGCATGTCGGGCGCGATCTTTTCGCCCTTCGCGATCGTGCGCGATGCGAGAATGATCGGTTTGAGAACGACGGCGGCTTGCTGCGTCGTTGCCTGTTGATTGACGCCATTAAGGTAGCGTAGCAATAAGAGGCCCGTTCCCACGGCGAGAACGACGGCGACAATGAGCGTGATGCGACGAGTATTCACAGTGGTAGCCTCAAAAATGGCACGACGGTGTGTGAGAGCGCGACGGCCGCGGCGCCTGATGCGATCGCGACGGCGTATGGTAACTTTATCGGCGATTTTGGCGCGACCGCTACTGTGCCCTTAAAAGCGAAGGGCCGGAGCACGAGCGCGACGCTTCCGAAAACGCTGCCGAGACGGCCCATCGCGATCGCGACGACGAGTGCGAGAATGCCGCCCGCAATGGACGTATAGATAAGAAACGGCACGGCATCGGGAAATCCGAGCGCTGCGGCACCGGCGGCGAGGAGCTTTACGTCACCACCACCGAGCCAACGAAACGAAAATGCGACGAAGCCGAGCAACGTTACGCCCACGAGCATCGCGCACGCCAAAAGAAACGAGCTCCAGCCCATCGTTGCGTGGAGGGCGAGCGCCGCGACGGCGAGAGCCGCGGTCAAGAGATTGGGGATCCGCCGCGTTGCGACGTCGGTTGCGACTGCGACTGCACACGCGCCGAGCACAAGCCATATTGCGAGCGAAACATTCACGGGTCGATACCTTCGGGGACGACGGAAAAAGAGAAGAGCGGGGTCGGCAATGCCAACCCCGCTCCTCGGATACGAACTTAGTTCGAGAGCTTGCCGGCTGCGTTGTTGAGCGTGTTGTTCGCCTTACCACCGAGCAGCGAGAGGCCCGCGATCGCGACGATCGAGACGAGCGCGATGATCAGTGCGTACTCGACGAGGCCCTGGCCGTCATCGTTCTTGAGCATGGTCGTGAAGTTCTTAAGCATGGAATCTCCTAGGATGTGGTGAGTGAGTGACAGTTAAGTTTGTGTTAGCGGATGGACTTGGGAGTCGCATCGGCAGGGACCGATACGTCGGCGTTCGGAGCTTTCGCCTGGATCGAGGATTTCGCGGACGAAATTCCCGAGTATGACGAAGCGACGAGCGTGAGAATCGCGCCGCGGTAATAACCGCTTGCGATCGGGATCGCCGAATTGAACGTACCATTCGTATCGGCTGTAACGAGGTGGCGGCTTAGCACGACATCGGGAAGTTCGGATGAAAACGTGCCGATGAGCGTGAGGGTGACGGGCAGATTAGCCGGAGCTTTTCCGCCAACCGCGAGCGATTGCTGGCCCGCGATCTGTGTAACGGTGAGGTTCGTGATCGCGCCTCGGACGCTCGTTTCGCGCTCTTTCGCTACGGGATTCGTAACGACGATCGCGCGGTCGCCTGCGTTCGAGACGGGATACCGTGTCGCAATTTGACGTAGACGAGCGACGAGCGACTCAGAGACGTAGAGGTCGTTGAGTGCGAATCGCGGCGCGGCGCCGTCCATTGCTTCGGTCCTATCGTTTACGTCGAAGAGCCGATTGCCCGGACGTATGACGATCGTCACACCGGGCCGAGTGAGCGCTGCCGCATCCTCGGGCCCGAGGTAGTTGTACGCGTACCCAAGATTCGCCGCCACTTGCATGAGCGCCGTATCTTGTGCGGCATAGGTCGCCGACGCCGACGTCACGATTGCGACGCTGGCGGCAAATAACCCGATCGAGAAACGATTCATTGGAACTGACCTCCGCATATTGATCCTATCGGCGTCTAATTCTGCCGTTCAACGTGTCCGAAGAAGATTTTACAAGATGAGTACGCGGTGTTGACTCGTTAACGCCGATAACCCATTTACAACTCTTTCGAGCGTTACGACCTCGGACATTAGCCTCGCAGACACGGAGATGACGTGATCGATTTTCGCACGCGTATGTTTATGACGAGTGGCCTTGCAGCGCTCACGCTTCTTTCGGGAAGCGTGCCTGCCGCAGCCGACTCGATTCAACTATTGTCGATTCAAACGGGCCATTCGGTCATCCTCAATGCCGGCGGCCTCAGCCGCGTCGCGGTGGGAGACGGCCGGATCGCGGGCGTCGTTCCCGTGGGAACGTCGCAGCTCGTCGTCAATGGGAAATCGACGGGACACACGACGATCTTCGTTTGGATGGGCGCCACGCGTACGACGTATGAAGTCACCGTCACCGAGCAAAGCTTCGATGATATCGCAAAGGTGCTTCGCGCCGCGATCAACGAGCAGAACGTTCAGGTCGTGGCCTTCAATTCCAACCTCATCGTCCGCGGAGCGGTCGCAGACACGGCGGCATTCAGCCGCCTCTCCGACGTCCTCGATCGTTTCAAAGGCGTTAAATTTAGCTCTGGTACCGGAACCGGCGGCGCGATCGTCAACGCCGTCTCCGTCGCGAAGCCACTGGGCAACATTCAAGATGAAATCGCAGCATTTCCCGGGACGCACGGCCTTCGCGTCGATCCCGATTCCAAAGGTAACGTCGTCCTTAGCGGCAACGTCCGCGATCAGGCCGAATCGCAAAAAATTCTCGATAAAATCAAAGGCCTCGCGGGCCCGTATCTCGCGACCGACGGTAAGGTCATTAATCGTCTCACGCTCG
>JANYGA010000275.1 GCA_025359485.1 Rhodospirillales bacterium
CTCGGTGCGCAGTTTCGCGCCTGCTTCGTCGACGAGATCGATCGCCTTATCTGGCAAGAATCGGTCGGCGATATAACGATTCGAAAGAACGGCGGCCGAAACGAGTGCCGCATCTTTGATGCGCACGCCGTGGTGGAGTTCGTAGCGCTCGCGTAAGCCGCGCAAGATGGAGATCGTGTCTTCGACGCTCGGTTGATCGACGAAGACGGGCTGGAACCGGCGTTCGAGCGCCGCATCCTTTTCGATATATTTCCGATATTCATCGAGCGTCGTCGCACCGATGAGATGCAGTTCTCCACGCGCGAGCATCGGCTTGAGTAGATTGCCCGCATCCATCGAACCTTCGGCCTTGCCCGCGCCGACGACGTTGTGCAACTCGTCGATGAAGAGGAGCACCGCGCCGTCGGATTGCTGCACGTCTTTGAGCACCGCTTTGAGCCGCTCTTCGAATTCGCCGCGAAATTTCGCACCCGCGATCAGCGCGCCCATATCGAGCGAGATGATGCGCTTGTTCTTGAGCGATTCGGGCACGTCGCCGCGCACGATGCGTTGCGCGAGGCCCTCGACGATTGCCGTCTTGCCGACGCCGGGTTCGCCGATGAGCACCGGGTTATTTTTCGTTCGGCGCGAGAGCACTTGAACGACGCGCCGGATCTCCTCATCGCGCCCGATGACGGGATCGAGTTTGCCCGATTCGGCCGAGCGCGTCAGATCCTGGCCATAGCGTTCGAGGGATTGATACGTCCCTTCAGGATTTTGGGTCGTGACGCGCTGGTTGCCGCGAAGCTCGCGCAGGGCACCGAGCAGCTTGTCGCGGCTGAGGCCCGCGTCGCGCAGGAGCCGTGCGACCGGCCCGCCGTCTTCGAGCATCGCGAGCACGAGATGCTCGACCGATACGTAGTCGTCGGTGAGCTTCGTGGCCTCATCGCCCGCGCGAGCGAGCGTCCGCATCGCACGCCCCGAAAGTTGCGGCGAAAATTCGCTCGAGCCGCCGAGTCGCGGCAGCGCGGCCACGGCAGCATCGACGCGACCCGAAAATCCCCCGGCCTCGATCCCCGCCTTGCCCAGAAGTGCGGGCACGACGCCACCGTCTTGCGCCATTAGCGCCGCGAGCACGTGTTCGGTCTCCACGTTCGAATTGCGTTCGCGCAGAGCGCGCGAAAAGGCATCGCTCAGGGCCTCGCGGACTCGTTCCGTCATCTTTTCAGCGTTCATTGCAACGACTATAACCGGTAAAGGGTGCGCAAGCGTTGCACGCAACCTCGAGTGCATGCCGAGCGTTTTGCCCGAGCTGCCGGAGATCGCGGGCAGTAGCTGTCATGCGTACTTCATTTACGACGTCGCCGATAGCATCGATCTCGCGCGTCTTGCGAGCGTCGCGGGCGAAGGCGTCTCACGTGCGCCGCTCCGACTGCGCCGTGAAGCGTCGTCGGTGTCGATCGAGTTCGAGACTCAACCGATCGTCGCGCGCTTAGCGCCGAGCGACGGTTTTTCGATCCGGCTCAAGATTTTCGATTATGGCGTCGTGTCGGTACGCGTTTCGACGGAATACGCGGGTGCGTGGGCGACGTTCCTCGAGTTCGCGCGACGCTTCCGTCTCGACGAAGCGATTCCGCAGATCGCCGCCGCCGCACTCGAACGCGTGCTCCCCGAGATCGCACCCGCGCTCGACGAACCGCACGACGCGTTGCTCGAAGATTTTTTCGTCTTCGAAGTCAATGCGTTCGCGGGCGACGTGCAGGGAGAAGCGCTCTTGGCCGATCGCGCGGCCGAACTCGCCCGACTCATGCTCTGCGAAGAACGCGCGATTACGTCGTCTGAAACGCTCGAAGCGCTGCGCGTTGCGTTCGCGTATTTCGTCGACGATCTCGCAATCGTCGGGTGGGATACGGCCTTCGTCTACGACGATCGCGAGAGCGCGACGGCCACACTCGACATCCTCGAATTCGCAAATACGCAACTCGTCGAATTACGCACCTACGACAAGCGTCTCGACGCCGAACTCGATACCATCTACGCTCTCGAATCGAAACGCCCGACGTCGCGCTTCGGCAGGCGTCAAGCGCAAGACGCCGCCGACCGTTTACGCTATCTCATCGTCGATATTGCCGAGCTCACCGATCGTTCGTCGAACGCACTCAAGATCACGGGCGACGCGTATTACGCACGACTCTATCGCGGTGCCGCGGGTCGCCTCGGTCTTAAAGATTGGCAGAAACAGATCGACTCGAAACTCGAAACGGTCGACGAGATGTATCGCTTCTTTACCGATCAAGCCCAAGCCGCGCGAAGCGAGTTCCTCGAGTTCGTGATCATCGCTCTCATCGCACTCGAATTAGCCGTCGGTGTCTTCTCGCTGCGACACTAGCGTGCCGAGAATCTTTCCGTCAGCTGCGTTGCGGTGGCGTGATGCGTAAGAGACGCACGTCGCCCGAGCGAATCGTCACCCCGGTCGCATCGAACCATTCGAGCAGCGGCACCGCGTATTTACGCGAGGTTCCGACGAGATCGCGAAACGTCGCCATCGTAATCTGCTTGTCGCGACGCAGTGCCGCCTCGAGTTTGTCGCGCACGCCCGCAATCTGGATGCTACGATAGACCGCGTCGTGAACTTTCACGAGCGCGCCGCTCGTGAGCAACGTTTCGAAGGCTTGCGGCAAGCCCGCGATCTTCGCCGAGCGAATCGCGGCCTGTAATTCGTCGTAGGCGACGGGCGCGAGTTCGGCTCCCGACGCGCCCGCAAACGCGCGATCGAAAAACGCGCGTTGATCGGCGTTGAGCTGCGGCACGAATTCCGGCGTCGCGAAATATCCGCCGCGATACGCGAGACGGCCGTCTTCGATCGCGACGGCGAGGATGCGCATCAGCGCGGCTTCCGGCACGGCGAGCGTGCGCGAAAGTGCGAGCCCCGTCACGCCGACGAGCCACGGCGTCTCGTTTTCGCTCGCACGCAATTTTTCGCTCGCACGGTCGACGAGCGACGCCACGAGCTCGGCGTCCGCGTACGCGAGCGGTTTTGTGAGGCGGATCGCGCGGCCGTCGTCGACGAGACGCGCGAGCGACGTCTCGGCGACGTCTTCACGCACGTTCGAAGCTGCGCCGACGCGCGCGGCCGTCGCGCCGGCAAACTCCGCGTCACGCAATGCCGCAACGATTGCGGCGAGTTCGGGATCGTCGCCGAAACCGTCGGCCGAGCCCGGCGCATCGATGCCTGCAATCGTGCCGCCACCGAGCAACGTCTTCGGCGAGACGCGCCGCACCACGAACGCGGCACCGGGAAAGACGACCGTCGCTCCGCGCAAGAAGAGTTTCGCCCGAATATCGCTCGCGTCGGTCGGAATCGGATCGAAGACGAGCGTGCCGATGATCTCCGCCGACCCGAGATACGCGCGCACCGGCGTGCGTCGTTTGAGCAGCGCGAGCGCGGCCGGAAGGGCGCGGAAGCGCACGTCGACGGCAGCGCGCGTCACGAATTGCGGGCTCGCGAGAACCGCGCCGCGCGCAATCTCTTGCGTCTCGACGCCCGGCAGATTGATCGCAACGCGCGCACCGCCCGCAACGTCATCGCGCTTCTCGCCGAAGACCTGCACGCTCCGCACGCGCACCTCGCGGCCCAGTGGCGCGAGCGCGAGCTGGTCGTGGGTGGGCGCGGCCTGTTCTCCGGCAAGGTCGGGATGTTCAACCGCACGCGTCAACTCGTGCATCCGGAGTACATGCTGCTGCGCGGCGACGCGATGGACGAGGTCGAGGCCGACGTCTACGCGGGGCGTCTC
>JANYGA010000019.1 GCA_025359485.1 Rhodospirillales bacterium
GTCGCCTTACCGACGCCCGCAGCGCCGCCGCGCACGCCGAACCCCTGATAACACCCGACGATCACGATGATAATCGCAAAGACGATCGCTTTGAGCATCCCTTTGAGATAATCGGGAAACTGACTGTAGACGCGCGCGGAATCGAAGAACTGACCATAGCTAATATTAGCTACAGTTTTTGCGAGGTACATTCCGCCGAGAATCGAGATGATATCGGCGAAGATCACGAGGATCGGGAGCATCGCGATCATGGCGAGCAAGCGCGGGACTACGAGCATGCGCACGGGCGAGAGCCCGAGCGCTTCGAGGGCTTCGATTTGCTCCGTCACGACCATCGACCCGAGTTCGGCTGCGATTGCCGCACCGGCGCGTCCGGCGACGACGACGGCGGTAAGCATCGGTCCGAGTTCGCGCGACGAGACGTACGCGACGGCGCCACCGACGAGATCGGTCACACCGTATTGTCGGGCTTGGTTGGCGGATTCGAGCGAGATGACCATGCCCGTAAAGAGCGATGTGAGGAGCACGATCGGGGTCGATTGCACGCCGAGTAAGAAGGCTTGCGAAAACGTCTCGTTGATGCGAATGCGTAGCGCTGCTGCGTAGGTCGCGGATTCGGCAACGAGCGATGCCGCGCCACCGGCATATTCGAAGAATCCGACCGTTGTACGACCGACGTCTTCGAACACTTTCATCGC
The DNA here is from genome assembly GCA_025359485.1 of Rhodospirillales bacterium. Taxonomy (GTDB): domain Bacteria; phylum Vulcanimicrobiota; class Vulcanimicrobiia; order Vulcanimicrobiales; family Vulcanimicrobiaceae; genus JANYGA01. The sequence continues at coordinate 699 of JANYGA010000019.1, forward strand.
GCGTCGCATTCCGCGAGCCGTGCGAGGACGCCTTGCGTTACCTCGACGCGCTTCGCCGTGACGCCGCGTTCGGCCGAAAGATTGTATTGGAGTTGACCAACGCGCGCGAGGCGCCGATCGAGATCGGTGAGGTTCTGTCGCGCCTCCCGTTCGAAGCTGCCGAAATAGGCCTTCACGGTTGCGAGATACGCTGCCGTATCGCGATCGCTCACGGCTTCGTTTTTCTCAAGTCGCGCCGTCATCGTTTCGTGTGCGCGGCGCATCTTGCGGTCGCGGATGTAGAAGCGCGAGACGTCACCGACGAGCGCTTCGAGTGCTTTGCGATCAGGCGACACGAACGGCCTCGAGCGCCGCGCGTTGCATGGCAAAGAGTGACGAGATGCCGCCTTCGGCAAGTGCCAACATCGCGTTGAGTTGAGCCCGATTAAACGCGGCGCCTTCGGCCGTGCCCTGCACTTCGACGAACGCACCCGCATCCGTCATCGCGACGTTCATGTCGACCTCGGCACGACTGTCCTCGGTATATTGAAGATCGAGATGGCCGATGCCGTCGACGAAGCCGACGCTGACCGCCGCGACGGCGTTGGTGAGCGGCCATTTCGCCGAGCCGTACGTAAAATCGCGACGCAGCGCGAGCGCGAGTGCGACGTAGGCGCCCGTAATCGCCGCGGTGCGCGTACCGCCGTCGGCCTGCAATACGTCGCAATCGACCACGATGCTCTTTTCGCCGAGTACTTTGAGATCGGTGACGGCACGCAGCGCGCGGCCGATCAAACGTTGAATTTCGTGCGTACGGCCACCGATTTTACCCTTGCTCGATTCGCGTTGCGTGCGGTCGTGCGTTGCGCGAGGGAGCATAGCGTATTCGGCCGTGACCCAACCTTTGCCCTGACCGCGAAGCCACGGCGGCACGCGATCTTCGATCGTCGCCGCGCAGAGAACGCGCGTATTTCCGACGGAGATGAGCGCGCTACCCTCGGCATATTTGAGCGGGTTCGTTTCGATCGTTACCGGGCGTAGGGCGTCGAACGCGCGGCCATCGGCGCGCGAAAGGGGCGTAGTCGTCATCGCGAGCGACCTACCCTAAAGTGAGGCGGTATTCCCGTCCCACCGTCGTCGTGCGTCAGCGCCAGTCTCTAGGGATCTTGAGATCTTCGTTTGGGTCGAACCGCACGCTCTTCACACGGGTCGGCGGCCGCTTGAGCAGTCGCAACCTTCGCAATCGCGGGCTCGGCACGCGCGGTCCCGCGCGGCGTTCGGACTTGTAAATCTGATAGCCACCCCACCCGACGAGTGCCAGGACGAGCGGTAAGAGTGCGACGTGAACGAGCGGACCCAATACGAGGTATCCGATGACGAATACGAGTGCCACCTTGAGCAGCGGGTGGATGGGTCGACCGTTGAGCATGATGCGACCTCGACGCTCGCGCGCTACTCGACCGTGACGGTCTTCGCGAGATTTCGCGGTTGATCGACGTCTTTGCCTTCGATATCGGCGATGTGATAGGCGAGTAATTGCAACGGCACGATGTTGACGATCGGCGAGAGCAACTCGTCGACCTTCGGCACCCAGAAGATGTGGTCTGCGAGAGCTGCCGCTTCGGTATCGCCATAGTTTGCGACGACGACGGTGATCGCTTCGCGGGCTTTGGCCTCGGCGAGATTGGAGAGCATCTTCTCGCGCACGCGGCCATCGGTCACGATCGC
>JANYGA010000038.1 GCA_025359485.1 Rhodospirillales bacterium
GCGCTCGCGAGCGCCAACCTCGTCGCGAATCCGGGTTGTTACCCCACCGCGACGCTACTCGCGTTGTTACCACTCGCCGCGTTCGCGAACGATCTCGTGCAACTCGTCGTCGACGCGAAGAGCGGCGTGACCGGTGCCGGCCGCACGCCAGCCACGGCAAATCTTTTCGCGGAAGTCGACGGCGATGTGCGCGCCTACGGGCTCGCCGGACATCGTCACGAACCCGAGATCGTGCAAGAACTCGGCGCGGCCGGCATCGATGCGCCGCTGGTCTTCACGCCACACGTCGTGCCGATCAAGCGCGGCATGCTTGTCGACTGTTACGCGATCTTCGCGCGCGAGATCGATGACGACGCGCTCCACGCCGCCTTCACGCGCGCATACGCGGGTAATCCGTTCGTGCGCGTGTTGCCGAGCGAGTGCGCTCCGAGCGTCACCGGCGTTTCGGGCACGAACGATGCCGAGCTCCACGTCAGTCGCAAAGGGCGCGTCGTGCGCGTCATTTCGGCTATCGATAATCTTGGGAAAGGTGCTGCGGGCCAAGCGATGCAGAACCTCAACCTCATGCTGGGCTTGCCCGAGGATCTCTCATTACATGATCGCGCCATCGGCGTCTGACCAACACCATCAAGCCACCGGTGGATCGCAAACACGACTCATCGAGCTTCGTGGTGGCCTCGGTGCCGTTCCGGGCGTCAAGCTCGCGGGCGTGCATGCGGGTATCAAAAAACGCAAGCCCGATCTCGCGGTCGTCACCTTCGCCGAGCCCATGGCGTGTGCGTCGGTCGTGACGACGAACGAGATCAAAGCCGCACCGTTGCTCGTCTCCGAGCAGCACATCGCGATAAGCGGCACGACGATGCGCGCGATCGTCTGCAACGCCGGCTGTGCGAACGCGTGCACGGGCGAACGCGGCGAACGCGATGCGCGCGCGACGGCTCGTCAAGCCGCCGCGTTGCTCGGCATCGAACAGACCGAAGTGATCGTCGCATCGACGGGTGTGATTGGCGTCTATCTCCCGATGGACCGCATGCACAAGGGTCTCGAACGCGCGGTGAAAGATCTCGAAGAAGGCATGGAAGCCGCCTACGATGCCGCCGAAGCCATCATGACGACCGACAACGAGCCGAAGCTCGCCGCATACGCGTTTTACGATGGTAAGACGCGCTATGTTGTCGGCGGAATCGCCAAAGGCTCGGGCATGATCGCTCCCAACATGGCGACGATGCTCGCCTTCATCGCGACCAACGCGCCGATGTCGCGCGAATCGCTCCGCGATGAATTGCGTAAGGCGAACGACACGAGTTTCAACATGATCTCGGTTGATGGCGATATGTCGACCAACGACTCGTGTTACGCGTTCGCGCCGCCGGGCGATGGCGCGGCACCCGCAGGCTTCGCCGATGCGCTTCGTGCCGTGACGCGGCAACTCGCAATCGCGATGGTCACCGACGGCGAAGGCGCGACGAAAACGCTGACCGTCGATGTGACGAGCGCCAACGACGACGCGCAAGCGCGTGCCGTCGCGCGGGCGATCATTAATTCTAATCTCGTGAAGACCGCGCTTTACGGCGAGGATCCAAATTGGGGCCGGATCGTCGCGGCCGCGGGCAGTGTGAGAGCGGGCGTCGACCCGGATACCTGGTCGCTCTATCTCGGCGACAAGATGTGGGTCGATCGCGGCGCGATCGAGGTTCTTTCGGAAGCCGAGGGCCATCGCGAACTCGAAAACACGTCGGTCAAAATTCGGCTCGACCTTGGCATCGGAAATGCGACTGCCACCGCTTGGGGATGCGATCTCTCTCGCGATTACGTGCGTATCAACGCACACTATAGGACGTAAGCATGTTTCGCACGCAAGCCGCTGCCGTCGCTCCCGTAGCGAAAGCTATCGCCCCCGTTGCCATCGCTGCCGACCATCCCCATTTGCTCCAAAATTATTCACGTGCGCCGATCACGATCGCGCGCGGCGAAGGCTGCGAACTCATCGATACGAACGGCGTGCGCTACCTCGACATGGTCGCAGGGATCGCCGTTTGCGCACTCGGTCACGCGCATCCCGCAATCACCGAAGCGATCGCGAAACAAGCCGCAACGCTCGTTCAGGCGAGTAACCTTTTCTATCACGAGCCCGCGGGAATGCTCGCGAACGCACTCGCCGAGCGCTCGGGTCTCGAGCGCGTCTTCTTCTGCAATTCCGGTGCCGAAGCGAACGAAGCCGCAATCAAACTCAGCCGTAAACTTGCGTATCGCAAAGGCGAGAAGCAGCGCCGCACGATCGTCGCGTGCGAAGGCTCGTTTCACGGTCGTACGATGGGCGCACTCGCCGCCACCGCAAACAAACACTATCACGAAGGCTTCGAACCGCTACCGCTCGGCTTCGCGCACGTACCCTTTAACGATATCGCCGCACTCGAAGCGGCAATCGACGATACCACTGCCGCATTTCTGATCGAGCCGATTCAGGGCGAAAGCGGCGTCAAGCCCGCGGATATCGCGTATCTGCAAGCGGCCCGGCGATTCTGCGACGAGCGCGGCGCGCTCTTGATTTTCGATGAGATTCAATGTGGTATGGGCCGCATCGGAACGCTCTTTGCCTTTGCGAGTCTCGGCGTTCGACCAGATATCGTCACGATCGCGAAAGCGCTTTCCAACGGCGTACCGATCGGCGCCGTGCTCATCGATGCGCGTGCCGCGAG
>JANYGA010000039.1 GCA_025359485.1 Rhodospirillales bacterium
AGCGACGATCGTCGCGATCGTGCCCGTGACGCCGAACCGCGACGCATCGACGATGAGATCGTACGCACGCGCGTCGCCCCACGCCGTCTTGTAGCGTTCTTTCGCAAACGATCGTCGCGCGGCGTCGACGCGGTCGATATCGCTTGCGGCATCTTCCGGCGTCTGCCCGAATGCGGCGACGAGTCGCGCGACGCGCCACGCCTTCCCGCCGTGCAAGAATACGCGCACGAGGTCGCTGCGACCGGCGAGTACCGCACCGGCATTACGCCCGAGGATCACACAATCGCCCGCATCCGCACGCTCGCGAATCGTGCGTTCGATCTCGCGACGCATCGCCTCGTCGAAGTCTCCCGGTAACGGCGTCGCGGCGGGCGAAATCGCTTCCGGCGTCCCCGCCCCGAGACTGCTGATGATGCGCTCCGAGAGCGATTTCCCGAGCGACGCACGCTCGGCGACGACGGCAGGCGACGTCCCTAGCCGCGCGGCCACGGCTTTTGGAAGGTCGTCGGTGAGGAGCTCGTAGCCGAGCGCGATGGCCGCTCCGCCAGCGACGGCGAGGCCCGCAGCACCGTAGGCGCGCGAAATGGTGACGATCACGTTGCGAGCCAGGGTTCGCGCCGGTGAGCCGTGTCACCGTCCGGCAGTGCGGCGCGGGCGTAGCGTAAGCCATACCTTCGGCACAGTGTGGGGTCTCGTAATGCTCAAAATCGCGGTTTACGGCAAGGGCGGCATCGGCAAGAGCACGTTCTCGTCTAATCTTTCGGCCGCGTTCGGGCGCCTGGGGCGCAAGACGATCCAGGTCGGCTGCGACCCCAAGCACGATTCGACGTTTACACTCACGGGCAATTTGATTCCGACCGTCGTCGAAGTTCTCTCGTCGTATAAATTCAAGACCGAAGAGATCGAACGCGACGAGATCATCTTCCGCGGCAAATACGGCGTCGATTGCGTCGAAGCGGGCGGCCCTCCGGCGGGCGCGGGCTGCGGCGGCTACGTGGTCGGCGAGACGGTGAAGTTGCTCGAAAAATTCGGCGTCTACAAACAGTACGACGTGATGGTGTTCGACGTGCTCGGCGACGTCGTCTGCGGTGGATTTTCCGCGCCGCTCCAACACAGCGAGCAAGTCATCATCGTCGCGACCAACGACTTCGATTCAATTTTCGCCGCGAACCGCATCGCGACGGCCATCGGCATCAAACACAAGACCGGCGGCGGTCAGCTCGCGGGCATCGTCGCGAATCGCGCGTCGAACGACGAACTCGTCGGACCGTTTGCGAAGCGCATCAATACCGTGTGTCTGACGTGCATTCCCGAGAACGACGGCGTGCGCAAATCGCGCCTCACCGCGCAGACCGTCTTCGAGATGGATAGCACGGGCGAACTCGGCGCGCCGTGGATGGAGCTCGCCGATCGCATGCTCGCGGGCGTGCCGCTCACGCTTCCGACGCCAATCCCCGAACGCGAACTCTTCACGCAGCTCGGCGCCGACTACGTGCGCCCGGCCGATATTCCGGCACCCGCGATGGCGATCTAGCGTAGAGGGTCCCTTTCGCTCCCGGCGGTGAAAAGGTGAACATGGATAGCCGCCATCTCACGACCCTCCGCGCCGTCGTCGCGACCTTCGCACCGAGCGACGCTCGCCTCGATCGCGTGACGCAGTACGCGGCCGAAGCGATCGACGGGCTCTCACCGGGTCGCGCGGCGGAACTTCGGCAACTGCTCGATCTTCTCGCGTTGCCGATGCGGGGGTCGGAGAAGATTCGTGCGGCGACGCTTCGTGCGCTCGCGAATTCGCCGTTGGCGAACTTACGGAGCGGCTACCAGGCATTGAAGCGACTCTCGCTGTTCTTGGCCTACGCCGAAAGCGATGACCGCAATCCCAATCCCACCTGGGACCGAATCGGCTATCCCGGTCCGCGTGACGATCGCGCATTCGACGATGCGATGTTACCGCTGGAGATCGCACGCGACGGCGCGATCGTGCATGCCGATGTCGTCGTGATCGGCAGCGGAGCGGGCGGCGGCGTTGCCGCCAGCGCGTTCGCGCGCGCTGGGAAACGCGTCATCGTGCTCGAGGCCGGCGCCGCGTTTTCCGCGCGAGAGTTTCGGCAGCGCGAGATCGATATGTCCGCGCTCTATCTCGATGCGGGCCTCACGTCATCGAAAGATCTCGGTGTGGCGATTCTCGCGGGCGCCACGCTCGGTGGCGGGACGACCGTCAATTGGTGTACATCGTTTCGGCTCGCGGAACGCATCGCAGCGGAATGGGAAGCGGGGAGCGGCATCGTCGGCCTCGCAGCCGAGCTCGCGCCGCACTACGCGGAACTCGAAGCCGAACTCGAACTCGCACCCGCAAACACGCACAACGCGAGCAATGCGGTGATTCTCGAGGGCGCGCGTGCACTCGGCCTCCACGGTGACGTGATGCCGCGCAACGCCTCGCCCGATTGTGGAGACGGCTGCGGGTATTGCGGCCTCGGCTGTGCCTATGGCAAGAAAAAGTCGACGCCTCGCTGGTTTTTACCGGACGTGCCCGCAGCTGGCGGCGAGATCTACGCGAATGCCCGCGTCGCGCGCATCGCACTTTCGGGAAGTCGCGCGCACAACGTTACGGTCGAGCAAACGGTCGCGCCGGGCGACGTGCGCACGTTCACGCTCGTCGCCGAGACGTACGTCGTCTCGGGTGGCACGCTTCGGACGCCGGGCATCCTCGCGCGCAGTGGCGTGCGCCATCCCGCGCTCGGAAAGCGGCTGTTCTTACATCCGGTTTCGGCATGCGTATCCGAGTTCGATCGTCATATCGATCCGTGGTCGGGCCCGATGCAGAGCGCATACTCCGATGCATTCAACTATAGGACCGGCAACTACGGCTCGAAAATCGAGGCCGCGCCGGTGCATCCCGGACTCGCGGCGCTCTCGCTTCCGTGGACGGGTCGCGACGAACACGCAGCCGCCCTGATGGGTGCGCGAAATAACGCGACGCTCATCGCCGTCACCCGCGATCGCGATCCCGGTTCGATCGACCTCGACGACGAGGCCCAAATCCGATACACCGTCTCGCCGCACGATGGCGAACATCTTCTCGCGGGCCTCGTCGGCATGTTCGATCTCGCGTTCGCCGCAGGCGCGACGCGCATCTCGACGCTGCACACAAAGCCGATCGTCATCGAGCGTACGGATTGGAATGCGACCGCGCGCGCGGCGTTCGCCGAGCAGATCGCGCGTATCGGTATCGCATCGAATCGTCAGACATTCTTCTCGGCGCACCAGATGGGCACGGCGTCGATGGGCGTCGATCCGATGACGTCGGTCGTAGATCCGAGCGGTCGCGTATGGGGATATGAGAATCTGCTCGTTGCCGACGCTTCGATCTTTCCGCAGGCGAGCGGCGTGAACCCGATGCTCACGATCATGGCGATGGTGCGCCGCGTCGTCGCGCAACACGGCGCGGTAACGACGGCGCGCGAGTCCGCGCGCGCGTAGTCGCAAGGCAATTAACTATGTGCCAATGCCGAATTATTAAGATATTTGGCTCATCGCGATCCACGGCTCGCTCAAATGCGCTCGCCTGCACGTAGCTTCGCGCGCAACTCCGCAGCCCGTTCGCGGATCGCGGCCTTCGTTTCGGGATCGCGGCCGCGCCAATTTCGGATGGGTAACGACATTCGCATGTTCTTCGCAAACCGGTCTTCGTGTCGTGCCATAAAATCCCAGTAGAGCGAATTGTACGGGCACGCGTCGTCGCCGATCGCTTTCTTGGGATCGTAGTGACAGCCCGAACAGTAGTCGCTCATCTTATTGATATAATTCGCCGACGCCGCATAGGGCTTCGTGCCGACGAATCCGCCGTCGGCATGCAAGGTCATGCCGACGACGTTGGGCACCATCACCCAATCGTAGCCGTCGACGAACATGTACCAGAACCAATCCGTCATCGCTTGCGGATCGACGCCCGCGATGAGTGCAAAATTGCCGAGCACCATCAGACGCAAGATGTGATGCGCCCACCCGAGTTCGCGAACGAAGCGATGCGCTTCGCGCTGACACGCCATATCGGTCTCACCGTCGAGGTAGAACGCGGGTACGGGCAGATCGGCGCCGAGCGTATTGCGGTCGCGATATTCCGGCATCAAGCGCCAATACGTCTGCCAGATGTACTCGCGCCAGCCGATGAGTTGGCGCACGAAACCTTCGACCGACGCGAGTCGCGCGTCGCCATTGCGATACGCGAGTTCGGCGCGTTCGCAAAGTTCGAGCGGGTGGAGGAGGCCGACGTTGATTGCGGCCGACAGCTTCGAGTGATAGAGCCGCGCTTCGCCGCGCACCATCGCATCTTCGTA
>JANYGA010000066.1 GCA_025359485.1 Rhodospirillales bacterium
ACAATTCGGACGGCATCTTCAAATCCGGCATGGCGGCGGAAGTCCGCGTCCCTCTCGAGGATTGAGTGTTGCGCGGAGTGTCTTGAAGAGGCACCCTCCAAATTGGGTATTTGGAACGTGCATCGGGGAGAGCGGGTTGGCATGGACACACATACACGCATTCAAGCTCCGCTCACTCAAATCTCGAACCTCAGTCCTCCGGCAGCGGAAGCCGTTATCGACGCACGCGATGCCACCGTAGTGACGAGCGTAGTCGGCGATCGAATCGCCGTGGTCTTCGTTCATGTGCGCGACGATATTCGCGATCGCGTCCGGCGTGAGTTCGGCCATGGTTCGTTCTTCTCGGTCGCACGCGCGCGATGCCTACCGATGTTCGGATCGACGGGGCTCGGGGCGGTGCGCGGCGTAAGCGACCGCGCATGACGAGTCCCGACGCTTTCGAACGTTTCGCACTTGGCGATTTTCCGCTGCAGAGCGGCGCGATCTTACGCGATGCGACGCTCGCCTACGCAACCTATGGCACGCTCGATGCGCAACGTCGAAACGTCATCGTGATCCCTTCGGCATACGGCGGCACGCACGCCGATAGCATGTGGCTCATCGGACCGGACAAGCCATTCGACCCCGCGCGCTATTTCATCATTTTAACGAACATGTTCGGCAACGGGCTCTCCACGTCGCCGACGAACGCGACGCAAGACCAACGCGGCCCCGATTTTCCGAACGTCACCGTGTACGATAACGTCGAAGCGCAATATCGGCTCGTTGTCGAACACGTTGGCGCACGATCGATCGCTCTCGTTGCCGGCTTTTCCATGGGCGCACAACAGTCGTTTCACTGGGGCGCGCGTTCGCCCGAACTCGTCGAACGGATCGCACCTTTTTGCGGGAGCGCGCGTACGGCCGAACACAATATCGTCTTCCTCGACGGTATCGCCGCGACGTTGCGCGCGGATGCGGCCTTTGCGGGTGGACGTTACACCCGACCACCGCGCGTCGGCCTCGAAGCGATGGGCCGCGTGTGGGCGGGTTGGGGCCTTTCGCAAACGTTCTATCGCGAGGAGGCTTGGCGTAAGAAGGGCTACGCATCGCGCGAAGCGTTCATCGACGATGCGTACGTCGCGTCGTTTGGTGCGGGCGATGCGAACAATTACCTCACGATGCTCTGGACGTGGCGCCACGCCGACGTCGGCGCGCACGCGCGCTACGGTGGCGATACGCGAGCGGCGCTCGCGGCAATCACGGCTCGCGCGGTCGTCATGCCCGCGCAGACCGATCTCTACTTTCCGCCCGAAGATAACGCGCGTGAGGTCGCCGCGATGCCCAATGCCGAGCTTGCGATCATTCCGACGATCAACGGCCACGCCGCGGGCGGCGGTTTCGACGACGCCGATTCTGCGTGGATCGCATCACGGCTGCGCGATCTGCTCGCGCGAACGTAAGCGGTCGCGCCGCTTAGACGGGTGGCGCCTGGACGTTGTGTGCGAAGGCTTCGAGACGCTCGCGATCGAGCGCGCGCACGCGGCCACGATCGAGTTCGACGGCGCCGGCATTCTTGAGCCGCAAGAGCGCACGTGCGGCCATGTCGCGCACGGTACCGGCGGCCGCGGCGATCTGTGCTTGCGAGAGATTTTCGATACCGGAGAGACCCTTGGCCATGCCCGTCGTTGCGGGCGCATACGAAAGCAAGAATTTTGCCACGCGTTGTAAGACGTGTGCGAAGGCGAGATCGGCGATCGTGTCGATCGACCGCCGACGCGCCTGGGATGCATCGGTGAGAAATCCGATCGCGAGCTCCGCATCGGTGCGGCTCGCGTGTAAGACGGCTTCGGTCGGCAACAAGACGATGCTGCAATCGGTGAGAGCTTCCGCGCGCGTCGTCGCGCCGCCGCCGTCGAACGTACCGGTTTCGTTGAGCGGATCGAGCGGAAGGCGCTCGCCGAGCGCGTGCGTTTTCCCATCGGGGGAAAGCAAGGTGTACACGACTTTGCCCGTCCGAACGAAAGCGAGATACGGCCACATCTCCCCTTCGTCATAAATCGTCTCGGCGCCGCGGTACGTACGCTCCGTCGCCGTCGACGCGAGATCGCGAACGGTCGACGCCTTCGCGTTTGCAAAAGGCGTGCAATGGGAGAGAAACGTCGCGACATCGGCGTGTTCGTCGATGCGCTCGATGCGAATGGTCCAACGACCCGAACCCATATTGCGCGCATCCCACGAGAATCGACCGGGACGGTGCTGCAAGAATTCGTTGCGAAGTGCGCGCGGGTCGCTCTCTTCGGGAAGCTCGAGAATGCCACCCAGTTGCAGTTTGTCGAAAGCGTCTAAGATGATGACGTTCCGGTTCGTGTTGGGCAACGTCCGACTATCGAGCGTGATCGCCGGCACGCGTGAATTGGCCATGAGCATCGCACATTAGGCCGCAAGGCAGCGGCCGCCTTCCAGCGAACGAGGGCCGACCGTGCGAGCCTTCCATTATTTCGCGATGTATGCGCTCGCGATCGTCGGTCTCTCGAGCTCCGCGACCGCGTCGTTCGCGGCGTCGCGACCGCTCGCGATCTACGTCGAGGAAGATCCCTCGAGTCTCAATACGATTCTCAATACGGCCTACGGATGGCAACTCGGGCCACTCACGCAAGGCTATTTATTTACCGTCGACGATCGCGGACGACTCGTGCCCGATGCCGCGCGCGAGTTGCCGTCGCGTCTCAATGGCGGTATCTCGACCGATGGGCGCACGATCGTCTATCGGATTCGCACGGGTCGCTGGTCCGACGGCGCGCCCTTCGATGCGCGCGACGTCGCCTTCACGATCGATGCCCTGCGCAACCCGGCAACCAACGTGCCCGACCGATCGACGATCGATGCGATCGCCGCGGTCAGCGTTCCGCAACGCGACCGCCTGGTCGTAACGTTGCGCACACCTTCAGCGCCGTTCGTATCATCATTTCTGACACTCGGTGCGAACGATCCCTTCGCGATTCTCCCGCGCCACATCGCCGCGCGCTATCCCAATCTCAACGCGTCATCGCTCGATACGCGTCCGGTCGGCCTGGGCCCATACCGACTCGTGACGTGGAGACGCGGCGATCGACTCACGTTCGAGCCCAACCCGTATTACTGGCGCGGCCGACCGAAACTCGAGCGCATCGTGGCACTCGTGGAACCCAACGCGACGACGCGTCTCGTGCAGGCGCGCACGGGAAATCTCGACGTAACCTATGTCTCGGGCTTGCAACTCGATGAAGCGGCGCGCGAGCATCTCCGCGTCGTACGCGCCACGACCAACATCGTCGACTATCTCCAATTCAACGTGCACGGGTCGCGTGCGCTCGGCGATTCGCGCGTGCGTCGCGCGATCGCGCAAGCTCTCGATCGCGCACGTCTCGCCTCGACCGTCTATCGCGGTCAAGAAGAACCAACCGATACCGGGCAACTCGCGCCCGACCTCGCCCGCGCCGCGCGTTTACCCGCGTTCGATCCGCGCGCCGCACGTGCGGCGCTCTTTGGCGCGCCGGTCGACCTCGAATTCGCAATCGCCGGGCAGTGGCGGTCGAGCGCTTCGGCTGCCCTACAGATCGCAGCCCAACTCGCAACCGTCGGCGTCACGGCGCATCTCCACTCCTATTCGACGAGCGCGTTTTGGGGTGCGAAATCGGCGGGCGGCGTGCTCGAAAACGGACGTTTCGATCTCGCGCTCACGAGCTGGTCCCCGAGCCTCGATCCCGATCGATCGTATCTCTTCGGATGTGCCGCCACACCGCCGACGGGCGGAAATGCCGGTGGCTACTGTAACCGCGCCTTCGATGCCGCCGAGGAACGCGGCATGCGCACGTACGACCCCGCGGCGCGAACGGCCGCCTATCGCACGGCGCACGCGATTCTCGCCCGCGACCTGCCGATCGTTCCGATCGGCTTCGAGCGTAGCGCCTACGTCGTGTCGTCGCGCGTCGTCAACTTCCGACCAAACGTCCTCGGTCGCGATTACTGGAACGCTTGGGAGTGGAACGTCAACGACCGCTAACGCGATCGTTTAGCTTTAAACCGATGTACCTTACGCGCCCGTAAAATTCGCCGGACGCTTTGCGAGGAAGGCTGACGTGCCTTCTTTGAAATCGCTCGAATCCACGAGCGTTCCAAAATGCAACGCTTCGAGTTCGAGACTCGCGCCGAGCGAGATCGAGCTTCCGTCGTCGATCGCACGTTTGGTTGCCGCGACTGCAAGCGGCGCTTTGCTCGCGATGATGCCCGCGATGCGTTTTGTCTCCGGCATGAGCTCCTCGTGTGTGACGACACGTTGCACGAGGCCGATGCGAAGTGCCTCGTGCGCGTCGATCATCTCACCGCTCATGCACAGAAACATCGCCATGCCGCGACCGAGGAGTCGCGTCGTACGTTGCGTCCCGCCATATCCGGGTAAGAGCCCGAGATTGACTTCGGGTTGACCGAATTTGGCTTTTTCGCTCGCGAACCGAAAATCACACGACATGGCGATCTCGCAACCGCCGCCGAGCGCGAAGCCGTTGACCGCGGCGATCACGGGCGTGCGCATGCGCTCGATCTGCAGCGTGACCGCTTGCCCCGCGCGAGCCTGCGCGACGCCCGCGACGGCACTGGGGAGCGCTCCGAGTTCGCCGATATCGGCGCCGGCGGCGAACGCGCGGTCTCCCGAACCCGTGAGAATGATCGCGCGGAGCTCGCGATCGCTCTCGAGTTCCTCGAAGGCGCGACGCAATTCGACGAGCAGCGCGACATTAAGCGCGTTAAGAACTTTGGGTCGGTTGAGCGTGACGGTCGCGATCGCGGCGTCGCGGTCGATGAGAATGTGGTCGTATGGCACGTGGAACGCTTCCGGCTCGTCCAATCGTTGCCCTCGCCGTGTGATATACTACACGTCGAATACGCACGCGCGATGAAATCGTGCGGCGGAGAGGAAACGGAATGAACGCCATGCGCACCGCCTATCACGAAGCTTTAGAAGCGGCCCGCCTCGACGTCGTGCGCCTCGGCGCGCTCGTGGGCGATGCCGTTCATGCATCTTGCACGTCGCTGGAGAAGCGCGATACGACGCTCGCCGCACGCGTGATCGCGGGCGACGACGACGTCGACGGCTTGCGGCGCCGCGTCGAGCAGAGTTGCATCGAACTGATCTGGCGCCAGCAGCCCGTCGCGGGAGAACTCCGCCAAGTCGCCGCGATGCTCGAAATCGTGACCGACCTCGAGCGCATCGGCGATTACGCCGTCGAAATCGGCAAGTACTCGATCAAGCTTTCCGACGTGGCGATTCGTCCCGCGCGCGTCGAGATCGGTCGCATCGCGGCCATCGCGACGGAGATGTTGCGCATGGTGATGCGCGCCTACACGGAGCGCGACGCGACGCTCGCCGAAGCCGTCATCGCACGCGACGACGAGGTCGACGACCTCTACGCGCGCGGAATCGAAGCGCTCCAAGACGAGATGCAGAGCGATTCGGGCATGGTCCGCGCCGGTACGATCATGCTCTTCGTGCTCACCAATCTCGAACGCGTCGGCGACCGCGCGCAAAACGTCGCCTGGCACACCAAAGAGATGCTGGGCGCGGCCTAATAGCCGCCCTCGCGGACGCTGCAGGGCGACATTACCGCATCGGACATCCCGTGGATGAGGCGCTTGTCGGCGGGTGCGATCGTCGCGAGGATTCCGCCGAGTTTGACGCCGTCGCCCTCGACGAAATAATACGGACATAAACGAACGCGCCCGTCGAGCGTCGCGATGTCGTCGGTCTTGCGATCGAAATAAGGAACGCGCACGCGCTTGCCTTTGTGAAAGCGCTGGAGGATATACGGCGTCTTGGGGTAGGATGCGAGCGCGTCGTCGAGCGTGAGTTGCCAATCCTCTTTGGTGAGATCGTTTGCGACTTTTACGCCGCGCGATCCCCACGCGAGTTCGGAGAAGCCCGACGGTTTGACCACGTAATCGCGTTCGCTCTTACCGAGCGAGACGAGTTGGTCCCACGCATACACGGGCTCGCCTGCGGCTTGCAGCCCGACGACGGCGGCTTGAGGCGGAAGCGGGCGCGGATCGAGAATCCACGTTTGCGGAAAGATCGTTTGCAAGCGCGCCATCGCGTCGCCGAGTTCGGCACGCCAAAGTTTGGCGAGCGCCGGATGATGCAGAAGTGCGAACGCGAGTTTTTCTTCGAGATGCGCTTTGGGTGGCGGCGTCATCTTCACGCGATTGTGGCGCGCGGCATAGAGCATGAGATCTTGTTTTGGGACGTTAAGCAGATCGAAGAGTTCGAAATTCCGATACAGGATATCGATCTTTTTCTCTTCGCCATCGGGGAGCCGCACGAAGAGCGCGTCTTCCGTGAAGACGATTTCTTCGGGCCGACAGACGTAGGTCGCCCCGAGGCCGCGTGCGTTCATCGCACCCGCGAGCCAGATGAGTTCCGCGCGGTAGTCGTTGGCTTCTTGCGAGACGACCATCGCCGTCGTCGGTGAGGCGTTGCCCGCGGTCGCGGCGAGCATCGCGGCGAGACCGTCGAGCATGCCTTCGCGATCGCCGACCGTATCGTAGCCGAGCTCGCAATACGCATGCGCCATCGCGCCGACGAAGCCCATGCCGCCGGGCACGCTATCGAGTTCCGATGCGATGAATCCGCCATCGGTAAGGATGAGGTCGGGTCGAATGACGCCCGGTATTTCACCCTTGAAGCGATTTTGACGCCCGAGTTTGATCATCGATTCGGGCTTGCCGATATCGAGATATTCGGCGATGAAGGCCGGCGCCGTGCCGCGAGCGCTACGCTGATAGAGGCTCGCGAGCGCCCGATAAAATTTCAGGAGATCGGGTCCCAGTTGCTCGATCGCGGCGTACGTTTGCGGCGAGAGCCAAAAGGGTTCGGGTGAGAGTCGCCAGGCGACGCGGCTTTGGTCGACACCGACGCCGGCGAAGAGCCCTTCGGGCATCTTATCGTTGAGGAAGAGCGCCTGGTCGCGGGCGGTCATGGTCGGATCGAGCGCGGTGCATCCCATGTATTTGCCTTACCCCGCGTCCGTGGAATACGAGCGCGTGAGAGAAGGCTTGGGACACTCGAGCAGCTTGGCGCTCGAGTATGCGATATATCGGCGTCTCATGAACTCCTGGAAAACGCCGTGACCGCGCTGCGGTTGCGCCGTGGGACTATTTCAGCGCGATGGCGCCGGGGACGAGCAACGCGTGCTCCAAGCGAACCACGCCCGCCCGGTAGCCAATCGTCATGTGAAGCGTGCCGGCGATACCGAGTGACTGCAGCGGTGCGTCATCGATCGTGTGCGACGCTTCGGTCGGTGAGAGAACCTCGAGCGTAACTTTGCGGACGATGGGAGCCTGACCGCGCGCCGTGAGCGTTTCGGTCGCTAGGAGCGGCGCCTTTCCGATGGGACGCGTTGCGGGAGCGCAAATTTCAACCGATAGCGGCGAACCCGAAACGGTGAAGGCGTCACTTGAGCATCCGGGTGCCGCAAGCGCGGGCGCGGCACCGGCCGCGGATGCGGCGACGGCAATGGCAAGTGCGATGCGCGGTGAGAACGACGTCATGTGCTCCTTATAACGTATGCCTCCACACGCTCGTTTCATCACGTGCGTGCGGGCGTGGAAAGCTCCCACGAGGACAGGAGCGTGGCCGCGCCTCCCCTAACGCTCGCGATGCCCCATGCGCATCGATCTTATCGCCCTCGATCTCGACGGCACGCTCCTCTCACCGGATGAAGAAATCTCCGCCCGCAATCGGGCCGCCATCCGACGCTCCCTCGAAAACGGCGTTCGCGTCGTGCTCGTCACCGGACGCGGGACCGATCTCCCCGTTCGCATCTCGCGCGAACTGAATTTGAACTTGCCCGTGATCTGCTGTCACGGCGCGCTGACGAAAGATTTCGGCGCGAATCGCACGCTCGAACATCGCCCGGTGCCGCTGCAACACGCCAAGACCATGGTCGAATTCGCCGAGGCTAAGGGGCTCTCGGTTGCGATTTACGCCGAGGAATATTTTTGGCGTCTCGAAGGCTCGCGCGTCTACATGGACGACATGGTCGGCCCGGCGTGGCGCGAGGCGAAAACCTTCGCCGACATCCTGCACCAAGCGCCGACGTTCTTGCGGTTCCTCGGCAAAGAGTCGGTCGCTGCGATGCGGGCCGAGTTCGGTGATTTACCGCTGAACTTTCGCTACGAGACGTGGGGCGAGTTCGAAGAGTGCGCGGTCCTGAGCCAACTGGCGAGCAAAGAGAACGCGCTCAAACAACTCTGCGCCGACTTTCAGATCTTGCCCGAACGCGTCCTCGCGATCGGCGATTCGCGTAACGACGTGCCGATGCTGCGCTGGGCGGGCGTCGGCGTCGCGATGGCAAACGCGCTGCCCGAAGTGCGCCAGAGCGTGCGCTACGTGACGACGAGCAACGCCGAAGACGGCGTCGCGCTCGCGATCGAACGCTTCGTCTCACTCGCGCAAGCGCGACCCGCGTGATCGATTCCGGCGTTCCGACGCCCGAATACGAATCGGATCTTCGCAATCTGCTCGCCGCGCGCGACTGGGAACGCCTGCGCGAATTCTCGCGCGAGCACAACGCGATCCCCGACGACATCTACGCTCAGCCGCAGCACTTCTGGGAAGTGATGCTGCACAAAATGACGTGCAATCGGATCGACCTGCTCGGGCTGCACGACGATTCACGGAGATGGCTCGCCGAGCGCGGATACACGACCGACCTCGGCGGCTATTAGGCCGTGACCGTTCGCGTGCTGCCCTTCGCGCGGATTCGCGAAATCGTTGGCTCGAGTGCGCTCGAGCGCCGGGTGGCTGGCGATGCGACCGCAGGGGGCGTTTGGCACGATCTCGCCCGCGAATTTCCAGCACTGGAACCGCTCGAGCGATCGACGCGACTGGTTCGCAACGGCGCGTTCGTCGACGCTGCGACGCCGCTCGCCGATGGCGACGAGCTCGGACTTCTCCCGCCGTTCGGTGGTGGCTGATGCTTTATGAATTAACCGATTTGCCGATCGATCTCGATGCCGTCGTGCGCGCGGTGCGCAGCGATGCGATGGGTGGGCTCGTGACGTTCGTGGGTTACGTTCGGGAACGCAGCGACGACGATCGCCCGGTGACCGGACTTTCCTACGAAGCGCATCGCGAACTCGCACTCGTAGAGCTGCGCACGATCGGTACGGAAGCGTCGGAGAAATTCGGACCCGCACGCGTCGCGATCGTGCATCGGCTCGGCGCGCTCACACTCGGCGAAGCTGCCGTCGCAATCGCCGTCGCATCGGCGCATCGCGCGACGGCGTTCGATGCGTGCGAGTATACGATCGACGAGCTCAAAAAGCGCGTTGCGATCTTCAAAAAAGAGCACTATGTCGACGGCGATGCGGCGTGGCGCGAGAACGCGTTGCCGCAGCCGTGAAGCTCGATCTGTTACGCCTGCCAACGCGGCGCGGCGGAACGATCGCAGCGCTCGATTACGAACCGCGCCGCGCACGCGAGGTGACGCTCGTCGTGGGTCACGGCTACTCGAGTTCAAAACATAATCTCGATTTTCTCTGCGCCTTTCTCGCAAGCCACGGCTACCGAACGATCAGCGTCGATTTTCCCGGCCATAAACTCGGGTGCAGTGGCGGCCGACTCGAGTCCGTCGACGATCTCACCGATACGATGGCGGCGGCCGTTGCGTACGCACGTGCCACCCATCCCGGGCCGATCTACACGATCGGACACAGCATGGGAGCGACGACGGCGCTTCGCACGTGCGCGCAGGATCCACAAATTGCGGGTGCGGTCTCGATCGCGACGGGATACGGCCGACCGTCGGCACTCGCGGCGATCGCACGCGGCGGCGTGATCGATTTGCGCTCCGCATACGTCGACGGACTGACGTTACCCGATCTCGTGCTCGCGACCGAAACCGTCATCGATGCGGCCCTCGCGGCGCTCGCGGGTCGGCCCGTGCTCTACGTCGCGGCCGAACGCGACGGGATGGTCTCGCAAGCGAGCGCGCGCGAACTCTTCGACCGCGCGCCGGAACCGAAAACGTACGTCACGATCGCGAGCGATCATACGAATGCGGGCGAACACGCGCGGGCAGCGGTCCTGGGCTGGCTCGGCGAACGTCACCCGCGATGACCACCTTGGCCGGGCGGCGCGATCTGCGCCGGTACAGCCGCCATCTCCTCATTCCCGAAGTCGGTCTCGCCGGCCAAGAGAAACTGGCGCGCGCGCGAGCGCTCGTCATCGGTGCGGGCGGCCTCGGCGTTCCCGTCCTCCAGTATCTCGCCGCCGCCGGTGTCGGACGCATCGGTATCGTCGACGACGATACCGTCGACATCACGAATTTGCAGCGCCAAGTCATCTACGCGACGAGCGACGTCGGTCGGCGTAAAGTCGACGTCGTCGCGGAGCGAATCGCGGCACTCAATGCGGGCGTCGCCGTCGATGCGTATCCGCTGCGGCTCGATGCGAGCAACGCGCGCGACCTCGTGCGCGCGTACGATCTCGTGATCGATGCGACCGATACATTCGGCGCGCGCTACCTCATCAACGACGCCGCACGTCTCGAAGGCAAGCCCGACATCTACGGCTCGATCTTCCGATTCGACGGCCAAGTTTCGGTATTCGCATCGGGCGGCCCATGCTATCGCTGTCTCTTTCCCGAACCGCCGCCCGAAGGGAGCGTGCCGTCGTGCGCGGAGGGCGGCGTGCTCGGTGTTCTCGCGGGCATCGTCGGCACGTGGCAAGCGAACGAAGCGCTCAAACTCGTTCTCGGCATCGGCGAGCCGCTCGTCGGGCGTCTGTTGCTCGTCGATGCGCTCGGCGCGCGCGTGCGCGAGATCTCATTCGAAAGCGATCCGCACTGCGCGCTGCACGGCGCGCACGCGACGATCGTCGATGTCGCGGAAGTCGCACCGAGCGAGCCGCACTCGCTCGCCGTTCCGGAAATCGACGCCGTCGAACTCGATGCGTTTTTAGCGGCGAGTGCGGACGCAATCGTACTCGACGTACGCGAGCCGCACGAAGCCGTTCTCGGTGCACCCACGGGATCGCTCGCGATGCCGATCTCCCAGCTCGAAGCGCGAATGCACGAACTCGATGCGACCAAAACGTACGTGGTCGCGTGTCGGATCGGCACGAATTCGCGGTGGGCCGTCGCACGTCTGCACGACGCCGGCTTGCGCCGATTGCGACATCTGCGCGGCGGACTGCTCGCCTACGCCGCGATCGACGCATCGTTCGATGCTTTTTAGCGCGTGATCGCGTGAGCGCATCGGTAGATGCGATCGATCGCGCTGCGACGGTGCGGCGCATCGCCGCCGAAGCCGGTGCCGTGCGCGTCGCGATCGCCGATGCATCCGCATCGCAAGTGACCTACGACGAGCTCGCGGCATCGTTCGCGCGCGGCGATCTCGCAACGTGGGGTTTCGGCGAGACGTACGCGCGAAAAGCGAGCGACCCGTGCGCGATCTTGCCCGGAGCGCGCAGCGTCATCTGCGTCGCGATTCCCTACGCGCGATTCGAACGCGACCGCGCGAACATCGAGGACGTACCACTCCGCGGACGCGTCTCGAATTACGCGTGGTCGAACGATTACCATCAGTACGTGCGCGCACTGCTGGGCCGCATCGCGCGCGCGCTCGACGCCGATGCGGGGGCGCCGGTAACGCGCGTCGTCTGCGATACCGCGCCGCTGGCCGAGCGTGCCTTCGCGCGCGCGTCGGGGCTCGGCTGGATCGGCAAACATACGAATCTCATCGCACCGGGACTCGGGTCGTTCGTGTTTTTAGGCGAGATCGTCACCACGCTCGATCTCGCGTGCGACGCGCCGCTCAAGAAGACGTGCGGCGCCTGTACGCGTTGCGTCGTTACGTGCCCGACGGGCGCGCTTCGCGGCGATTACACGATCGATGCGACGCGGTGCATCTCCGATCTCACGCAACGTACCGATGCGATTCCACGTGCGTTACGGCCGCTCGTCGGCGATTGGCTTTGGGGCTGCGATCTCTGCGGACTCGCGTGCCCTCCGACGCGCAACGCCGGAGCCGCGATCGATCCCGCATTCGCGCCAAAACATGAAAGCCTCGCCGCGCCAGGCTTGCTCGACATCCTCGCGATGCGTAGCGCGACGTACAAACGCCTCTATCGCGAGACGGCCATGGGATGGCGCGGGGCGGCGATCCTGCGACGCAATGCCGCCGTCGTGCTCGGGAATATGCTCGACCGCGCGACCGTGCCCGCGCTCGCCACGGGTCTCGAACGAGACCCGCACGCCCTCGTAAGAGGCCATATCGCCTGGGCGCTCGGCCGGATCGGCTCGCCCGCCGCCGCGCGTGCGCTCGCGCAGGCCGCGACCCTCGAGCGCGATGATTCCGTGCTCGAAGAGATCGCGGCCGCACGAATCGCGTCGGACTAGGGGAAACCTTC
Source organism: Rhodospirillales bacterium (assembly GCA_025359485.1). Taxonomy (GTDB): domain Bacteria; phylum Vulcanimicrobiota; class Vulcanimicrobiia; order Vulcanimicrobiales; family Vulcanimicrobiaceae; genus JANYGA01. The sequence goes on from JANYGA010000066.1 coordinate 12,425, forward strand.
CGGTCGCCTCGGGCGTTGTGGAGGCGTGAGGAACATGAAGGTTGCGCTCGTCGCATGTGCGGCGGTGCTCTCGATGTTGAGCCCGACGTCAAACGCGCGTGCCGAGGGTGAGGCGACTCCGCTCGATGCAAAATCGACGGCACTGTACAAACGCGTCGTCGCGCTCAACGCCGCGATAAAATCGTACAAGGCCGACGTGCATCTCGATGTCGCGCTCAAGACGTTTCCGTATATCAGCCCGTCGCTCGACGGCAACGTCTATTACAAGAAGCCCGATAAAGAAGCGATCGTCTTCGATACCGTTCCCGCGCTCGCGTCGCAGTTCAAGAAAGTCTATCCGAAGATCGACCCGCCGAGCCGTTGGCTCGTCGTGTACGACGTCGGCGTTCTCGGTAGCGCCGACGGCGTAACGACTTTTCGTTTAGTGCCGAAGAAAAACGGACGCGTCGAGCATCTCGACGTCCGCATCGACGAAACCAACGCGACGATCAAGGCTTACGCTTGGTCGTATAAAGACGGCGGCACGGTCTCGTTCGACCAATCCTACACGTCGGTCAGTGGTGCGTTTCTCATCGACAAGCAGACCGGTCACGTCGAGTTCCCATCGTACAAAGCCGACGTCACCTCAAACTTCAAAAATTACCGGCTCAACGTCGCGATCAACGACAAGATCTTCGCGGACAAATAGCCCGCGCAACGGACGATCGCGGACGGAAAGCGAATCTATACTGATGGCCGTTCAAACGATCGATCTCACTCGCGGGTTGCCGGGCGGCGCGACGACATCGCCGCTGGCCGACGCGTTCGCGCGGCCGATTACGTATTTACGCGTCTCGGTGACCGATCGCTGTAACCTGCGCTGTACCTATTGCATGCCCGAAGCGGGTTTACCGTGGATTCCCAAAGCCGAGATCCTTTCATTTGAAGAGATCGAGCGCATCGTGGCGGCGGCGGCGGCGGCGGGCGTCCGCAGCATTCGGCTCACGGGTGGCGAGCCGCTCGTGCGGCGCGACCTCGCGAGTCTCGTTCGCGCGCTCGCCGCGATCCCCGGGATCGACGACATCTCACTCTCGACCAACGGCTTGCTTCTCGCAGAACACGTCGCGGAGCTTCGCGATGCGGGATTGCGTCGCGTCAATATTTCGCTCGATACGTTGCACGCGGATCGGTTCGAAACGATCGCGCGACGGCCCGGGCTCGAGCGCGTCCTCGCGGGCATCGATGCCGCTACCGCCGCGGGCCTCGTGCCCATCAAACTCAACTGCGTGATCATGCGTGGCGTCAACGACGACGAATTGCTCGACTTCGCCGAACTCACGCGCGATCGCGCGCTCTACGTGCGTTTTATCGAGATGATGCCGGTCGTCGAAAACGCGGGCGAGCAGACCGATCGCTACGTCTCGGCCGCCGAAATGCTCGCGCGTATCGGCGAACGCGAAGGTCTCGAGCCCGTCGCGGGACCGGGCGGAAACGGTCCTGCGCGCTACTTCGCCTTCCCGGGCGCGCTCGGTGCGGTCGGCGTCATCAGCCCGCTCAGTCACGACTATTGCGATACCTGCAACCGCGTTCGGCTCACCGCGGATGGTCGATTACGTCTCTGTCTCTTCGGCGATTACCATATCGATCTGAGAACGCCCGTCCGAGCGGGTGCTTCCCGTGACGAACTCGAGGCGCTTTTTCGCGGCGGTATGCTCATCAAACCCGAGCGCCACCATCTGCAACTCGGGGAGGCCGGGAGTCGGATGCGAGCCTTTAGCGAGATCGGCGGCTAGGCTTGTCACGGTTGGGTGTCTGCGCGCGTTATCGCGTGACATCGCTTGCGAACCGGAGCTCGAATTTGGAGCAGGTCTACGTTCTGGGAATCGACCGCGCATTGGATGCCGAGTCGCGCGTCGAACGTTTGGTGACCGATCATCAAGTGAAGCTCGCACGCTTCGTGCGGCGCTTCGTCGGCGATGGCGATTGCGCGCTCGACATCGTTCAAGACGTGTTTTTTGCGGCATACAAGACGCTGCGCGCCGATCCGTCGCGACCGCTATCGGCGGGATGGCTCTATAAGACCGCGACCAATCGTGCGATCTCGCATCTGCGGCGCGCGAAGCGGCGCGGCGAAACCGTCTCGCTCGACAACGTCGCGACGACGTTTCGCTCCGACGAAACCTCTGCTGCGACGCTCGACGTTCAAACGGCACTCGCGACGCTCGGTGAAGAAGCGCTCGCATGCGTGCTGCTCACGACGTACGCGGGCTACACTTCGGGTGAAGCGGCACTCATCTTGGGCAGGTCGGCGGATGCCGTTCGCCAACGCGTCTGTCGCGCGATGAAAACGATGCGCGCCTCGCTCGGAGAACGCACGTGACCGTCGCGCACGATGCGTTCGATACGCTCGCAGGCGCGATCGCTCTCGGCGAAGCGACACCGCTCGAACGCGCGACCTTTACCTCGCACGCGGCGACGTGCGGGACGTGTGCTGCATCGAGCGATGCCTTCGCCGCGGTGCGCGACGCGATCGTCGCATCGCGCGAAGACGAACGCTGGTCGCCATCCGTCGATGCGCGCGTACGTGCACGGATCGGTGACGAACGCAATCGGCGTACGCGCGCGACCTTCGGCGCGTTCCATTGGGCGATCGCGTTTTCGCTCGCACTCAACGTCGCGTTCTTCAGCGGCTTCGTCGGACGACTCGCGACGAAACTGCACGAGACGGGCGAACCTTCCTCGGCCGTTCTTGCGACGATGTGGGTGACCGAACACAAACGACATCGCCCGAGCGCAGATATCGCCGCCGTCGTCGTCGCAGCACGCGCGACGCGACCCACGCGTACGATCGTCGCGCGTCGGGCACTCGGGTCGCTTCGCGAGCCGACTGCGGCTACCGACGAGATCCCGGACGTCCTTGCGGGTCTCGACGTCGACGCACATGCGCCGCGTCGCGTCGCGAGTGTAACGGCGATGCGCTGCAAGAACGCGGCGCACGATGAATGCCCGGTCGGACGCGTGGTGGATGCTCCCTAAGGGAGCTCGGATTCGATCTCTGCGAGTGGGTCGGCTTCGCGAAACGGATGCGCCGGCGCGGGCTTAAACCGCAGCATCACGATCGAACCGACGAAGACGATGACGATTCCGGTGAGGATGGCGAGTTCGGAGATGTTCGTGCGCACCGATTCGCCGTGGCCGCCGACCTCGCCGACGGTGATGACGAGCATGCGTCGGATGACGGCGATGAGACCGACGATGAGAAAGGGCTCCGCCTGCAATACCGCGCCGCGTAGGGAGAGGATGACGGTGTAGGCGAGCTCGACGATCATCAACACGAGCAACACGACATCGAGAAATTCCGAGCCGAACGCCGTCGCGCGAAGACCGCCTCCGAAATACATGCGAAAGAGCACGGTCGCGCTCTCCTTGAGTAGCGCGACCGCACCGAGAAAGAGCAAGACGCCGATCGCAAAGAAGACGACGCGTTCGGCCCACACGAGCGATAGCACCGCGCGCTTGATGAGCGGTGTGGGCGATTCGGGCGACGCATTTCTCCCCATTGCGAGGCCTCGTTAGCAGTCTTAGCCGCGCGACCTGCCGCACGTCGAAACAGAAGGCGCGCGTCTCGTATGGCCGAACCTTACGGCACGTATGCGAATTGCCAAAATGTTAACCGGCGTGTTGCTCGCGAGCATCCTCGTCACCGGATGCTCCAAGAGCGAATCGGCGGATAAAGCGCCCAAAGAACCGACGGGCCCGATCACCGACTCCGGCGCGACGGGTTTGCGTCCGGTCGAAGGCGCGAAGGTCGCGATGGGCGATTCCAAACACGGCTCGGCGATCTTCGGGCAGAACTGCTCGAGCTGTCATGGTGCAGGCGGCGTCGGCGGTGGAATCGGGCCGAAGCTCGTCGGTGAGAAAGGCCGCAAAGATTACAACGCGGCGATCGCGTGGATCAAAAATCCGCAACCGCCGATGCCCAAACTCTATCCCGCGCCCTTGAGCGAAAGCGACGTGGCCGACGTCGCCGCGTACGTCGAAAGTCTCTAGCCCAGCTCGAACACTCCATCTCTTTCGGCGCGATCTGCGGTTAGCGGATCATGCCGGCCTCGCCGAGGCCGCACGTCATGGCGAGATCGTGCCCGCGCTCGTGCTCGATTCGCCAGGCGATCCACGGCCGGCGCGAAGCGCTCGACGCACCGCCTTTCACGCGAGTGCGATCGCATCGCTCGATCGCGACGTGCGGCTTCGCGGGACGCAACTCGTCGTGCGACGCGGTGCGCTCGAAACGACGATTCTCGCACTCGCGCGCGAAGCGGGAGCAACGACGATTACGTGGTGTTCCGCCTACGACGCGCGCAGCGTCGCACGCGATGGTGCGCTACGATCGATCTTGGAATCCGCGGGCTTTAAAGTCGCGATCGTGCACGACGCGCCCGCGGTCGCGCCGGAAGCGACGGCCGCGCTTCGTGCCGATGGTGACGATCGTGGTTACCGCGCGTTCGCGGCGTACGAAGCCGTGTGGGCGCACGTCGCTCGGGAACCCGTCGCGGACCGGGTCGTTTTTGCGGCGCACGATCTCGTAAGCGACACGTCGTGGCGGCCGAACGCAGGCGAAGATTGCGGCGATGAATCGCCCGATCCGACAATCGCGCTTGCGGCGTTCGATCGCTATCTTGCGTGTCCGGTGCTCGGCTATCCGAGCGCACACGCGATTCCCGCGGGCGAGCCGACGGCGCGCGTCTCCGCTGCGCTGTCGTTCGGCGTTCTCTCGGCGCGGACGTTGCTCGCACGCATCGACGTGCGTGCGCGAGATCCGTTTTTACTGACCGAAGAGAAGCTCGCGCTCTCCGCGTTCGCACGCGCACTCATCCGTCGCGATTTCTTTTTGCAGCTCGCGTGGTATTTCGACGTCGTGGAAGACGCCGCGCTCCAACCCCGGATGCGCGATTTTCCCTTCGCGCTCGACCACCCCGCGTTCGCAGCGTGGTGTGCGGGGACGACGGGATACCCACTCGTCGATGCGGGCATCCGACAATTGCACGCGACGGGTTGGATGCATCCGCGCGTGCGCGCGGTCGCGGCATCCTTTTGCGCGTTCGATCTCGGCATCGATTGGCGCGTCGGTCGCGACGTGTGGGACGCACATCTCGTCGAGGACGACGGCGCACTCGCGACGGGGAATTGGCAGTGGATCGCGGGTGTCGGCGCGGATCTCGCGCAGGTCCCACGCATCTACAATCCGCGCAAGCAGCTCCGCGAAATCGATTCGCTCGGGACGTACGTTCGTCGTTGGCTTCCCGAACTCGCACACGTTAACGATGCCGACGTGTTCGATACGACGGCGCTGCGCGATCGTTCGCAACTACGCCTCAATCTCGTTGCAAACTCGTATCCGACACCCGTGGTCGACCACGATCGCGCCGCACGCGCGTTTTTGGCAACCTATGCATCGTACGTGGCGGCGCACGATCCGGCTTCCACGGTTTCGCGCGTTCACGTTCGGCGCGCGGGAGCGAACGATGCCGATTCCATCCGCGAGTTGACGCGCGCCGCATATGCGAAGTGGGTTCCGGTCATCGGCCGCGAGCCCAGACCCATGCTCGCCGACTACGACGCGGCCGTGCGCGATCATCGCATCGACGTGTTGTTCGATGCCGAAAAACTCGTCGGCCTCATCGAAATGCATCCCGAGTCAGATCATTTCCTCATCATCAACGTCGCCGTCGCGCCATCGTTCCAGGGCCACGGGTTCGGGAGTCTGCTCCTCGCTCACGCCGAAGGCGTCGCATCATCGCTCGGATACCGCGAAGTTCGGCTCTATACCAATGCGAAGTTCACCGACAACCTCCGATTCTACGGCCACATCGGCTACCACGTCGATCTCGAAGAAGATCATCCGACCTTCGGCACGGTCGTGCACTTGCGCAAACGCCTTTCACCACATGAGGCCGAACGGATCTCGCCATCGCGATGATACGAGTACTCGGGCTTGTCATGACGATCGGTGCGAGCGCGATGTTCGTTTCGACTTCGGCCGCAGGTGCTGCAGGAACGCCGGCGGTGCAACGCTCGAACGACGAAATCGTGTGTATGCGGTCGTCGCCCACGACCGCGGCGCGTACGATGCGCAAACG
>JANYGA010000184.1 GCA_025359485.1 Rhodospirillales bacterium
CCTTTCGGCGCGAAGTTTCGAGGCGAATAGATCGCGCTATCGTCGGGATCGGCGGCACCACTCCAGGCAAAATTTGCGACGTCGTAATGTGCGCCCTGAAGAACGCCGTTCGTCGAATTGTCGAAAAACTGGGCCGTCGGGGCATTTTTGATGCCCACGTCGGCCCCGAGATCGCGCCATTCGCTCTGGATGAGCGTTTGGTAGGCTTTCCCTGCAGCGCTTTCGGTTTGCGTTTGAAGATTGAATGCGAGTCGTACCCCGTTGCGAACGCGTACGCCGCCAGGACCGACCTTCCAACCATCCGCATCGAGCATCTTTTTCGCGCGCGCGAGATCGAACGCGAAATGCATCGTATCGTTCGTCCAACCCGGCGAAATTTTCGGTGAAAGCGCGGTATCGGTGAGATCGCCCAGGCCATGTGCGATCTTCGCGAGCAAGCCCGGTCGGTCGATGCCGAGCGCGAGGGCACGGCGCAGCGGAATATCGTGGGCGAAGAGCGGCTTGCGAAGGTTGAAATCGACGTGATCGTACGTGTAGACCGGTGGTGCGTCGGCGATCGTACCGGGAACGTTCTGCATCTGGGGCCAGGAGTTCGCACCGACGTGAATGGCGATATCGAGTTCGTGCGTGCGCACTTGCTCGACGAGCGTATTGGAATCGGGAATGTACTTGAAAACGACCTCGCCGATCTTCGGCTTGCCCATGAAGTAGCGATCGAACGCCTTCATGACGACCTGCGAACCGCGATCCCACTTTACGAACTGATATGGCCCGCTGCCGATCGGCGCTGACTGATAAGGCGCCGTATTAAACGAGCCTTTCTTGTCGTTGTATTTCGCGAGTACGTGCTCGGGTAGGATCGCCGCATTCCCGTTTACGCCCCATAATTGCTGAAGGAACGGTGCATAGATTTTCTTCATGTGAACAATCGCAACGAGCGGATCCGAGCAATCGATTTCCCGGATGTCGCGATAACCGTCCTGAGTGACCCCGTTGTTTGCCGGATTCATGACGACGCGCCACGTGAAGCGAAGATCGGTGCACGTGAGCTTCACGCCGTCGTGGAAATAGATGTTCGGACGCAATCTATATTTGAGCGTCAGGCCATCTTTGCTGACGCCGCCGTTGGCGAGCGTCGGAATCTCGCGAAGTGCGTCGGGCACCGGCCGCGCTTTCTCGTCGTACCGAACGGCGTAGCTGTACAAAAACATCGAGAGATCACCGGTCGCCGTATTCGATGAGAGCAACGGATCGAGCGATTTCGTATCTTGCGATTCACCGATGACGAGGCGGTCGCGCAATTGCGTCGATGTCGCGCTATCGCCGGACGACGTCGCGATCCGGGTGCACGCCGCATTCGCGGCCAGTGCCGCGCACGCCGCAACCAGCGCCGTCGCCCGACGCATTCCGCCCGAGCGGGCGATCAACGCAATGTCTCGGGATCGACACCGCGTGCGCGATGGAACTCCGCGTAGGCGAACGGCGATATCTCCGACGGCTTGATCTCGCTGCGGCCACCCCAAAACACGTTGGTATAACCGACATCGAATCCGGCTTCGCGCAGATGCTCGTCGATTGCGGCTTTATGCGCGAGCAACACGTCCTTATCGAGTCCGTGCGCCACGCCCATAATGTTGACGTTACGGAACTCGGGCCCGCCCTCGCGCCAATACGCGTGCGTCATGATGTGATGGCGCCCGACTTCCCGTCCCGCGTCGATCTCGCGACCCACCGGCACTTGCCAGTGGAAGAGCGCGTTGTATCGCGTGACGCGTTCGTTTCCGGGCGTCGCTTTCACGTGTTCGAGAAACGTCGAGAATCGGCCGATGACGCGACGTTCGGCGAGCGATTCGGCAACCGCGTAAAACTCATCGAGCGAAACGCCGGCTTCGCTCGCGCGCGCGTCCCAGAGATTTGGTGCCAATTCGTCGACTTCGAATTCGCGTTTGAGCGTAACGAGTACGCGCCAATCGCGCTGGGAAAGTTCGACGATGTTCGTGTGGATGGTATCGGCGAGCACGTCCGCGCGCGATCCAAGCTCCATCCCGCGGCGACGAATGTGTCCCACGCCCAGTGCGAAGAGTTTCTCTGCGGGCATGAGCCGAAATGCTTCGGCGCCGACGTGCTCGCGCAAGAATTCCGCATGCTTCGCGATCGCGTAGCCCTGCGGCACTTTGAGCGTCGTCCAGAGTCGATACTGCGAGCCCGGCGTCGCGGCATCCGCGGTGCGAATGACGACGTGACCCGAAAACGGATCGACCTTCGACATGTACTCGAACGCCGCGTCGAGCTTGTCGGCGGGAATCTGCCACGCAACGAGCGAGCCGTGCGCGAGGTTCGTCGCGAGCAGCGTCTGGCGCACGCGGCGGATCGTCCCCGATGCGAGCATCGCTCGAATGCGATCGATCGTCGTTTGAAGATCGATGCCCGACTGTTCCGCGATCGCCCCGAGCGGATCGCGGAGAAAACCGGCGATACGATCTTCAGAGATGCGCAAGATCGCGGCATTGATCGGATCTTCGACCGAGACGGGCGTTTCGAGAACGGACATGCGAACGACTACGCGATGCCGGAGCGAAACCCCCGCGCCTTACCGCTTCGGCGTGATGAGTGGAATGGGAAGCGGTTTCACTGGAACCGGGTCGATGCGGCGCGTGCCGAGGGCTGCGGCCGTATCGTAATTCGCGCCGATCGCGAAGAGAAAGGCCTGTTCTGCCTGCCGGATCGCGTAGACCGCCGTCACCTGATCGCTTTGCGCGCGCGCGAGTTGGGTCTGCGCGTTGAGCAACAAGGGTAACGTCGTGACGCCGGCGCGATACTGCGCCTGCGTCGAACGCACGTTGGTTACCGCCGTGGCGTACTGTTGCTGCGTTTGTTCGAGAGCGGCGAATGCCGTGACGAAATTTGCGAGCGTCTGCTTGATATTGAGCGAAACGTTGAGCGATGTATTCTGCCGTTGCGCGCTCGCGCGATCGAGGCCCGCGAGGGCCTGCGCGGTATTATCGGCCGTGAGATTTTGATCGAAGATCGGTACCGTGAGCGTCACGCCGATGCTCGACGAATTGCGGAAATTTCCGAGCGTGGTGCCGCTCGAACTCTCCTGGGTGGACGCGTTCCCCGATAACGTTGGCGACCGGCCGAGACGCGCGGCACGCACGGATTCTCGTGCCTGCGCGACGCCCTGCAACGCCGCATCGTAGTCGGGTCGAAGCGCGAGCGCCCGCGTTAACGCGTCGTCGTAGCTCGGAATCGCGATCGATGACACGGGCGTATTGGTGAAGATCGGTGCGTCGTCGACGGGCTGGATGCGCACGTTCGCATCGAGGCCCATCGCATTGGCAAACGTGGCGGCCGCAGAGAGCTCGGCACCTTGTGCGCGCACGACGGCGAGGCGATCTTGAGCGGTCGGCAACTGCGCGGTCGCAATCTGCGCGCGCGCTTCGGTACCGGCACGGACTTGCGCGCGGACGAGATCTTCCTGCACTTGATCCTGGCGTACGATTTCGAGATCGACTTGCACGGTACGTTGCGACGAAAGGTACGAATAATACGACGAGGCCACGTTGAACGCGACCGATTGCAACTCGCGACGATAGGTATCGGCAAAGGCCGTCTCGTTGCGGCGCGCGGCTCGCACGGACGCTGCGATGCGGCCGCCATCGAAGATCAGCTGCCGGATGGAAACCCCGAAGTTTCCGCCCGTCACGTTCGTCGTCCCCGACCCACGCAACGCGTTCGATGACGACGATCCGATCGTGGTACCGCCCGTGGTCGTGCCCGTGCCGTTCCCCGTCGTCGTTCCCGTCGAAAACGAACCCGTCGAACCGCCGCTTTGGATGCGGCTTTGATCAAGCGAAGCCGAGCCCGCAATCGACGGCAAAAGCCCCGCACCGGCGAGTCGTGCCGCCGCGCTCTCAATGTCGACGTCGGCACGCGCCGATGCGAGCAGCGGGGAACGCGCGAATCCGACGGCGATCGCCTGTTGTAACGTAATCGTTGCGGGAAGATCGGCCGCACGCGTGCCGGCGTTCACGCCGGGGACGGGCGTGCCGTAGGCGGGATACGGCAACGACGTCTCGCCCGTGAGCGGCGCGAGCGTATTGATGGGAAACGGCGTCGGCTGCGAGATGAGCGGCACGCGCGTCATCTTCTTCGGCATGACATTTGGTTGCGCGCCGACCGGCAGCATGGGCACGGCCGAACCCACGGCGATTGCGATTGCAAGCGCCCCGAAAAGACGCGGAGCGATCATTTCGCCGCCGGTTCGCGTGCGGGCGCGCCTGCGACGGCGACGACACTTCCATCTTGCAAGGCATCGGGACGCGTCGTGATCACGACCGTTCCGACGTTGACGCCGTTGCCGTGAAGTTCGGCGAGCGTGTCGGTCTCGAGCCCGACCGTCACCGGCAACATCTTCGCTTTTCCGTCGACGACCGTGTACACGTTGGAACCCGAGTCGCTCGTGAAGAGTGCGGTGCGCGGCACGACGGTCGTCTTCGCATGGCGTTGTTTCTCGACGACGAGCGAAACGAGCATACCGCCACGTAAGACGTTGCCGGGATTCGCTTGGCGGATGCGTGCGCGATAGGACAGCGTCCCCGTCGTCGGCGTCGCGTTGACGTCGCTGATGACACCGCTAAAGCGCTTACCGGGCAGACTCTGCGACGTAAAATGCGCGGGCGTACCGGCATGAACGTAGGCGAGCGCTTCGTCGGGGACGTTCGCGTTGACATACACGGTATCGAGTTGCGAGAGTCGCACGATCGGGGCGTTGGGCCCGGCGAATGCGCCGGGATCGAGTAAACGTTGCGTCACGACACCGGCGAATGGCGCGTAGAGGGCCGTCTGCGCGATCTGCGTTTGCAGGAGCGAGACGTTGGCCTGCGCCTGCGCGAGCGCGGCCTTGTTCGCCGAGATCGTCGCTTGGTCGACGCCGGAATTTCTGGTATTGCTCTGCGCCGTCGTCACCACGGCTTGCGCGGCGGGCACGGCTTGGCGAGCGTTATTGAGCTCTTGAATCGCCGCGACGTAATTCGAACGCGCTTGGGCCATAGCGGTCTGCGCGACGTACCCTTGCGCAACGAGCTGCTGATTACTTTGGTACACGAGCGTTGCATTTTTGAGTGCGGCTTCATCGGTTGCGACGCGATTTTTCGCCTGCTGGACCGCCTGTTCTGCCGTCGTCACGGCCGACGAATACTGCTGCGATGCGATCGGTGCGGCGACGTTGGAGCCTTGGAGGCGCGCTTGCGACTGTTGCACGGTCGCGACCGTGGCCGCGAGTTGTGCGCGCAGTTGTGCGTCATCGAGCTTTGCGAGAAGCTCGCCTTTGCCGACGCGATCGCCTTCGTTCACATACACGGCGCTGACCGTTCCCGATTCGGGCGTGCTCAGCGTCGACTCTTGAAGGGGCGCGACTTGGCCGTCGAGTGTGATCGACGTCGCGATCGTCGACTGCGTGACGTGCGAAACGTCGACCGCGAGCGGCGGTGGACCCTGCGGCGCTTTCTTCGCACCGCCGCCGCAACCGGCGACGACGACGGCAATGACAACCAGCGACGCGATCGTGCGAACTTGCATAACACCCTTCACGAGAAACCTCCGGACCTTGTACGCACCCGCCGTGCAAAATGATTCACGCATGGCGGAGGCGCGAGCGGGAGCGACACCCTTCGCGGACGTAAGCACGTCACCATGGCCGTCAGAGTCGACATCGGTCGCAAATATCAAAGTCAAACGCGCGTCGAGGAATGGATGACGGCGGAAAAAGCCGGGAACAAAGGTGTCGACGTTCTATCGACGCCGATGTTGCTGCAGCTCATCGAAGAGGCCGCAGTCAATTGCCTCGCACCCGTGCTCGACGCCGATGAAGTTTCGCTCGGGGCGTACGTCGACCTCACGCACCTCGCGCCAACGCCCGTCGGCTTCATCATTCGCACGGAAGTCGAGGTGATCGCCATCGACGGCCGTCGGGTCAATTTCGCATTCGCTTCATTTGACGAACGCGAGAAAATTGCCGAAGGAATGCACGAGCGGTACATCATCGATAAAACGCGCTTTCGCAAAAATCTCGACGAAAAACTGACCTAACTAAAACGATCGATTGCGGCGCGTGCGGCGTTCACCCCGCTCAGCGTCGCACCGACGGTGGACTGACCGGGAAACGTCGAGTCACCGCAAAGATAGAGGCCCGTCACCGGCGTCCGATGGCCGATCGCGCCGAGCGTCGCGTTGCGTGGCGTTTGCGGCAGGCCGCCGACGAGGCCACGAGCGCGACCCGTATAGCGCGCGAAGGTCATCGGCGTTGCGGCTTCGAGCACGACGGCGCGACGCGACGCGCCGGGGACGACGCGATCGAGTGCGGCTTCGAGACGACGCGTATACCGCGTGCGGAGCGCATCGACCGTCCCGTCGCGCTCCGCGCGTTCCCAGCGTGCCACATCGGTGTGCGTCGAAATCGTTACCGCGCGACCTCCGTTACGCGCGCGGCGCAGTTCCGTACTTCCCGAGAACGACAGAAACGCGGTGTTCCCCTCACCGGGCGGCTCGTCGTAGGCGCCAACGAGCTGGTGGTGCGTCGGCAGATCCGCGGGCACCGACGCCGGCGGCAAGCCGACGTAGAGCATGAATGCACCCCAGCGCTCCGGGAGCGCCGCGAGCCGCGGTCGGAACGCGTGATCGATTTCCGGGCAGAGTTCGATCGTATTTGAGATCGGGAGAGCGCTGATGACCCGCGAAGTGCGAATTCGCGTGCCGTCGCCCAGGCGCACGGCGCAGACGCGTCCGCGTCGCGTCTCGATTGCTACGACACTTTGGTTGTATACGATCGACGAACCGGCGCGTTGGATCGACCGCGCGAGCGCGACGGAAATCGTCGAAATCCCATCGGGGAGATGAAACGTTCCTTCACGCGCGAGGTCGAGCGCCGTCGCACCGTAGGCGAGATCGGCGCCCGCGGCATTGGTCTGCGCCGTAATGAGAAGTTGCGCATCGACAAAACTTCGCAGCCGCGCGCTCGGGGCGGCGGGCATGATCGATGCGACGGTGCGCCCGAGCGTCGCGAGCAACGGGAGATGCCGCGGCCGAAACGCGCGCGCGAGCGTCGCGATGGATGCGACATCGTAAGGTAGCGCCGGGAATCCCATCGAGAAGTCGTAGGCGAGATCGGCGATACGCTCTTGGCGCTCCCAGAACGGTTCTGCAGCCGGGCCGAAAGCGCGCAAACGCTCGCCCCGCCAGCGTTCGTCGCCATAACGCGTTACCGACACGTCGGGAAGATGAACGACCATCGACGGTTCGATCGGCTCGGGCGAAACATCGATCCCGAGTTCTGCGTTGAACAATCGGTGAACGCCGCGCGGGCCAAAGCCACCGACAAGAGTCGCTCCCACATCGAAGCGATAACCGTCACGTTGGTAGAACGAAGCGCATCCACCCGGGACATTATGGCGTTCAACGAGTAACGTGGACAAGGAACGATGCGCCAGTGCGGCCGCTGCAGTTAATCCGGCAACGCCCGCCCCGATAACGATCGCGTCGTAACGATCCAATGTGGACACGAAACCCTTAGAAGCCATGGACCGAAGTTTTGGTCCGTGATGGAACGGGTAAGCGTCCATTTGAGTTCATGGGATAGACCCGGATTACTCTGTTTATTAACTTTCCAAGGAGGCAATTACTAGTGAAACGACTCGTTTCGCGCTATCTCGTCGCTTTAGCGACGATCGCGTTCGGGATCGTGAGCTTCGCGGTGACGGCGTTCGCGCCAGCACTCGCACAGGCCCCGGCGCCTGCATTCGGCGCGCCGCCGTCTGGTGAAGTTCCGATCTTGTTCAATGACCAGCATGTCTATTCGAAACCCGACCGCCTGAAAAAGGGTCGCGTCCTGGCCGCTCTGGTGCGCGGGAAGACGATCCTTGTTCCATTGCGCTCGATGTTCGAGCAGATGGGTGCAACCGTCTCGTACAACGCATCGACCAAAACGGTCGACGTTTCCAAGCCCGGCGCCGACGTTCAAGTAACGGTTGGTAAGTCGGAAGTCGTGATCAACGGCGAAGCACGTCCCCTCGACGTCCCGCCCGAGATCTACAAAGGTTCGCTCGTCGTGCCGGTTCGCGTTATCAGCGAAGGCATGGGCGCGTACGTCCTCTGGGTCGCCGACAAGCGCCTCGTCGTCGTTCGCTACCTGAACGCACCTGTCGCAACGCCGCCCCCGTCGACGCCGATCCCGGCAACGCCGGCACCCGTCGCGACCGCCGTTCCGACCGCAGTACCCACCCTCGCGCCGACACCCACCCCGACGAAGAACTTCGATGCCTTCCTCGCGGCGGACGTGCTCTTCGCGCCCAAGGTGTACAACGAGTTCAGCCCGGGCAACCGTGGCGGCGCTTCACTCGCAGGCCGCGCTGGCTTCACCTTCAACGTGAACAACCTCGCGATCTTGGCTGAAGGCACCGTCAACCAGTTCCGTTACCCACATCGTGGCAGCACGCTGTTCGACGGCCGTCCCTTCGTTGGCGGCGTAGCGAACCCAGCGTTCAGCGGAAGCGGCGTCTGCGCCGGTCCTGCGAACGGCGATCAGGGCTGCGTCACCCCGCTCGGCGGCAACGGTTCCGCGTTCGTCAACTCGTTTGACGCACGTGATACCGAAGTCGACGGACGCCTCGGCGTCGGCATCGCAAATCCGAAGATCTTCCTCGTCGGCAGCTACGAGCAGCGCTACGGCAACTACGGTTACCCGCGTCTCAACGGCTTCGGCGGCGGTATCGAAAAGCTGCCGGAATTCTCGCAGCCGATCTCGATCTACGGTAGCGCGCTGTACTACCCGCAGCTCTCCGGCGACTATGTCGACCAAAATGGCTTCGGACAGAAGCTCCAGTACCGTGAGTTCAAATACCAGGCCGGCCTCACGATCAACGTTCCGAAGACCCCGCTCTTCCTCGATTTCGGTTTCCTTGGAAATCGCCTGACGGGCAAGCAGAACGCACCTGGCAATGCCAACTCGACGAGCCTCTACGGCGGACTCGGCCTCCACTTCTAAGCGGAGTTCGGATCCGGCCTCAGGGCCAAAGCGAAACGCCTCCCGCGCATGCGGGGGGCGTTTTTCTATCTCGACATCGATCTGCTACCGGTCGGCGCAAACACGGTCCACGGCGCTTAAGCGGAGCCTTTTTCTGCAGTCGACGTTCCCTAACGCGTTGGCGACGGTTTCGGGGGGGATGCGGTCGGCGTGGCTTGCGGGCCCGTGGTCGGCATCGGCACGGGCACGAGCGTCGTTGCGGGCACGGGAGCCGGAACCG
>JANYGA010000129.1 GCA_025359485.1 Rhodospirillales bacterium
ATCGCGCACTCGAAGTCGTGCGCGGCCTCGATCCGTCGCGGATCGCGATCGTCAATAGCGTCAACCCCTATCGCATCGAAGGTCAAAAGTGCGCGGCCTTCGCGCTCTTACAAGCGCGTGGCTGGCGCGTTCCCGATTGGCTCGTCTTGCCGGGCGGAAATCTCGGTAACACGAGTGCGTTCGGCAAAGGTTTTCGCGAAGCACGCTCCCTCGGACTCATCGATCGGCTTCCGCGTCTCGCCGTCGTGCAAGCTGCGGGCGCCGCACCCTTTGCAAAACTTTTTCGCGATGGTGGCGAAATGGTGCCCGTGCACGCACGCACGACCGCAACGGCGATCAAGATCGGCGCACCCGCATCGTGGCGTAAGGCGCTCGCCGAAGTGCGCGCATCGCACGGCACCGTGCTCGACGTCAGCGATGAAGCGATCGCGGACGCCCGCGCCGTGATCGGTCGCGACGGGATCGGATGCGAGCCCGCATCTGCCGCATCGCTCGCGGGCCTGCGTCTCTTGCGCGAGCGCGGCATCATCGGTCGCGACGAAGACACGGTGCTCGTTCTCACGGGACACGTGCTCAAAGACGGGGCGTATGCGACGATGTACCACGAATCGTCGGCGCCATTTGCGAATCGCATCCGCCAAACGCCGACCGACGCGCTCTTACGCGAACTCATCGATGAAATGACGGACGCGCGTGTCGAGTAAGCCACCGTTTCGCGTATGCGTGCCCGCGACGAGTGCGAATCTCGGACCCGGTTTCGATGCGATCGGGCTCGCACTGGATTTATGGAGTCGCGCGACGATTCAATCCGCCGTCGAATTTTCGATTTCGTTTAAAGCCGGCACGTACGTGCCGACCAATGCCGGCTTCGAAAACGAAATCATCCGCGGCATGGATCGCGTTCTCGGCGGCGTGCGACCCAACGTCTCCGTACAAATCGCAAACGATATTCCACTGGGTAAGGGGCTCGGCGCGAGTGCGGCAGGCGCGGTACTCGGCATCGTGATCGGTGCCGAACTTGCGGCGGAGCGTCCCTCGGAACGAACCCTCGCGGGGTACGCAGCCGAACTGGAGGGCCATCCCGATAACGCGCTTCCGGCGTTGCTCGGCGGCGTCGTCGTCGCAGCGATGGCGCAAGGAGAAGCGCCCGCGTATCTGCGTTTCGATCCGCCTGCCGGACTGGCGGCCGTCGTCGTCACGCCCCGTATCGTCTTACCGACCGCGGCGGCGCGCGCGCTGTTGCCGGCAACCTACGAACGTCGCGACGTCGTCTTTAATTTACAGCGCGCCGCATTGCTTGCAGCGTCGCTTGCGACGGGCGACTTGCACGCGTTGCGCGTCGCGGTCGGCGATCGTATCCATCAGCCCTATCGCGCACCGCTCGTCCCGGGATTTACGGAGATGCTCGGCTTCACGATGCCCGGTCTGCTCGCACTCGCGCTTTCCGGAGCGGGACCGAGCGTCATCGCACTCGTATCGGGCGAAGCGGAAGCGATCGGTACGGCGATGTCCGCGGCGTTCGCGCGCGAGGGTATCGATAGCGACGTCTTCCATCTGGGAATTACGACGCGAGGCGCCTACGTCGAGCAACTCGCCCCGGCAAACGCTCCCGGTTAACGACCGCAAGATGGGATTACTTTTGAACGCACACTCGCGCATGCACTGCGAACGTCCTCGCTGATGCCGATTTCGGTCGAAGAGATTCGCGCGCTCGAATCACGTCGCGTCACGTTGCGGACAGCGACCGGAGATTTCTCCGGCCGCGTCGCCCAACCGTCGATCCCCGATGCCGCGCTCATGATGATGTTCGAACTCGATACGCCTCCGGGCGATCACGTGGTCGTCGCGATCGGCGACATCCTGGAGGTCGTGGAGAGGTAGGGTGCATTCGCACCCGAACCATCGCGTGCGAATGGTTCACGTCAACGTGGGGTCTCCGGCGGGAGCATATAGCGTCGGAAGCACTGCGTTCTTTCGCTATATCGTGCGGCTCTCCGATGTCGGGCTCGACCTGCGTCCCGCCGACGCCGCGGCGATCGATATCCTCAGCGCCATTCCCAACGCCTTCGTCGATGAAGACGAGTATTCGGGGAACGGTTGGCGCATCGTGCCCGCGGCGACGTTCGAGGACTGGCCCGTTCTGGAAGCGACGCCCGAGCGCTTGCGCAATGCTCTCGAAACCGCGCGTCGCGTGCTTTGGGAGAACGCGCAACCCGTCGGCATCACGGCACGCGAGATCTCGCTCATCGACGACGAGATCGAAAACGTGCTCGCGGTCCTCGCCCGTGCCGAGGCCGCCGGGTTCAGCGTGAACGTCACCTACGTCTCGTAAGCGCTTCTCGCGCTACTGACGATTTCCAAAGAGCGACCCGAGCACGCCGCCGATATTGTCGGTGCCCCCCGCCTGTTGTGCGCCTTCGGCCGCGGGTTCGTGGTACGTCATCGATTGCAAACCGACGCGACCCGGCCCGACGAATCGGTTGAGCGTGAGCGCGGAGCCGCCGACGAAGGCACCGAGCGCTCCGAGGAGGCCGCCCGCGCCCTGCGATGAGAGCACCGAGACGGTATTCATCTGGACGTTGGCGTCTTTCCACAGCCACGCGCCGGGCTCGACATCGAGCATCTCACCCGGCCCGAGCGTTTTTTCAAAGACGTTTCCGTAACCGTGCAAGAGGACGATGCCTTCGCCTTGCTGCGCGGTGAAACGATCGATGAAGAGGCCGGTGCGGGAGAAGAACACGTTGGCAAGACCGGTCTGAAAGTAGAAGTTGTAATCGACGTTGCTCGTGGCGAGTAAGAATTGATGCTCGCGTACGTCGATCGCCTGTCCCGGCTGGAGCCGCATCGCAACGACTTGCCCCGGTGCTTCACGGGAAAACGCGATATTGCCCGGGCCTTTTGCGGTTGAAATGAATATCTGCAGGCCCGAAAATACGCGTTTTGCGGCATTTTTGAGACCCATGAAGCCGAGCGTGACGTTCGGCTGCTTCCAGAGCAAAATGTGGTGCTCGAAATAGACGGTTTGCTGCGCGCCGAGTTCGACGTCGACGACCGGTACGAGTTCGCCCTCGATCCGAATCGTCATATCGCCGACGCGGAACGGCTCCTTCGGATTCGTGCTCTCCGGCACGGGCTCGCTGTACGAGCCGACCTGGGTCACTTGCGGCGCGGGCGCGCCACAGTTCGCACAAAATCGCGCACCGGGTAGAACGGCTGCTTGGCAAGTCGGACAGTTCATGGCGCATCTCCCGAACGTAGCAATTGTTCGCTCGCTATCGTCGCTTCGATGAGATGTTTCGCGCGCGCTTTGGGGTGCCGGTAAACGGCATGGACGATATTCTTGATCTGTATGCAAGAAGTCTTAATTCATCAAGCAATGAATTTCTCAAAACGTGTGATTTCACGACTGAAAGGAACCTCCGTCACGCGCTCCGATTCTTAAGACATACGAGACCATCTTAAGGATGGCTTCCCTCCATTTCCAGAAACGAGCATCGATGAAGTTCCCCACTACCGCTCTTGCGATCGCAAGCGCACTCGCGTTATCGGCGAATGCGGCATTCGCGCCCGCCGACGCAGCAAAGCCGCTCCAAGTCCACCTCGCCGCCCAGAACGCCTCCGGCGAAACGGGCACGGTCACGATGCTCGACGGACCACTCGGCCTCATCGTGCACGTGCGCGTCAACGAAATGACGCTCGCGCAGCCGGCGCACATCCATAAGGGCACGTGTGCGAAGCTCGACCCGAAGCCCGCCTATCCGCTGACGACGATCAACGACGGTCAATCGCAGTCGACGGTCCCCGGCGTGACGGTCGCGCAGGTCACGGGCCAGCCATATGCCGTGAATATCCATAAATCGACCAAGGACGTCGCGACGTACGTCGCGTGTGTGAATCTCGTTCAGTAGACGAATTCGCGGTAGGCCGGAATCAATTCATCAATTGATGAATTACGTTCGTCGTGCCGAAATCCAAAATGAA
>JANYGA010000197.1 GCA_025359485.1 Rhodospirillales bacterium
TTCGATGTCGCGCGTCTCGCGCAGGCGGCAAAGGCCGCGCGCGCGATCGTCGTGGTGGATGGCGTGCAAGCGTTTCCGCATTTCGCGTTGACCATCGATCCGGCAATCGATTTTATCTTCTTCTCCGCCTACAAAATGTACGCACCGCATCTCGGTTTTTGGGTCGCGAGCGAATCGGCACTCGATCGCTACGTCAATGCCGACGACGAGCACGTTCCCGGCGGCGACGCACGGTACTGGACGCTCGAAGTCGGCACGCAGAGTCACGAAGCACTCGCGGGCTGGCTCGGAACGATGGCGTACTTCCGCGACATCGCCGCAACACCGCGACTCGCGCTCGAAATCGTCGCGAAGCACGAGTTCGAACTCTCGCGATACGCGCGTGACGGCTTCGCGCTTCGCGCGCCGCACGTCCGGCTCTACGGTCGGCCGACGCATCTCGCGCGCCTACCCGTCTTCGCGTTCAACGTCCCCGGTATCGCGACCGACGAACTCGCCGAGCGTTTCGAAGTCGCGCAGATCGAAGGGCGCAGCGGCGATTATTACGCGCCGCGACTCATGCAGTCGATCGCGCCCGAAGCGAACGGGCGCGCGGTGCGCTTGAGTTTCGCGCAGTACAGCACGACGGACGAAGTCGACCGCTGTTTCGACGTCCTCGATGCCGCACTCGGTCGCACGCGGACCGACGACGATGTCGAACCGGCCGGCGACTTCGAGATGAACGGCGTGCCGTCGGTCTCCGCGAGTTGAGCGACGTCGATACGGCGGATCGTTTTTCCGGACTCGCAGCAGCGTACGATCGTTTTCGCCCACGCTATCCCATACGCGCGATCGAAGCGTTGCTCGCCGGCCTCGCACCCGATTGCGAGGTCGTCGATATCGGTGCGGGCACGGGCATCTCGTCGCGTGCGCTCGCACGACACGGCGCGCGCGTGATCGCGATCGAGCCCAACGACGAGATGCGCGCGTTTGCCGTATCGCGCGGCGTCGACGCACGCGAGGGGCGAGCGAACGGGACCGGTCTCGCGTCGGCATCCGCCGATCTCGTCACGGCGTTGCAGGCATTTCACTGGTTTACCAATCGCGATGCGCTCGATGAATTCGCTCGCATCTTGCGGCCCGGCGGTCGCCTCGGGCTCGTGTGGAACGAACGCGATGCGCAGACCGATCCGTTCACGCGCGAAGTGCGTGCGATCGAAAGGCGCTACCCCGGAGATGCGCCGATTGCGGGCGCCAATTTTCATAACGACGAGCTAGGTATGCTCCTACGCGAGGCGGGCTTCGCGCGCGTTCGCGTGCTCCAATTCCCAAACGAGCAACGTCTGGATCGAATCGGCCTCATCGGTCGCGTCCGGAGCAACTCGTACGCTCCGCGCGGCGGCCCGAATCTCGAAGGAACGATCCGCGATCTCGATGCGCTCGTCGATCGCTTCGCCGACCATAGCGGCCACGTAATCATGCACTATCGCACCGACGTCTTCATCGGAGAACGCTAATCTCACACGACGCAGCCACCACGCCCAAGACGCCCACGCTCGCGATCCGCTTCGGGACGCTGCACGACCATCTCGGCGAACCCAAACGCAACGGCATCTTGCTCGTCGCGGGCGAGCGCATCACCCATGTGGGCGATTCCGAAACGGCTATTCCGGCGGGCGTGCGAACGATCGAAGCGCCATGCGTCGTGCCCGGGCTCATCAACGCGCACGTTCATCTCGAGATGAGCGGTGAAGCGCAAACCACGAGCGTCTTCGTACTCACGACGCCGACGCAACGCGCGCTCGCATGCGCGGAAAACGCGCGCAAGACTATCTCTAGCGGCGTGACGACCGTGCGCGATCTCGGGAGTACCGAGAACCTCGCAATCGACGTGCGCGACGCGGTTGCCGCCGGTCGCATTCCCGGACCGACCGTGCTCGCCGCGGGACGCGCCGTCTGCATGACGGGCGGTCACGGCTGGTTCGTCGGTCGAGAGGCCGATGGCGAACTCGACGTGCGCGTTGCCGTGCGCGAGCAGCGTCGAGATGGCGCCGACTGCATCAAGTTTATCGCGACGGGCGGCGTGCTCACGAAAGGCGCCGTGCCCGGGATCGAGCAGCTCGATGAAGACGAACTCCGCAGCGGCATCGCCGAAGCGCACAAGCACGGCATGCGCTGCGCCGCGCACGCGATCGGCGCGGGCGGCATTCGCAATGCGCTGCGCGCGGGAATCGATTCGATCGAACACGGTCATCTCGTCGACGACGAGGGCATCGCACTCTTCCTCGAACACGACACGTATCTCGTCCCGACACTCGCGGCGATTCGTTGTATCGTCGAAGGCGGCGAGAACGCGGGCATGCCCGATTTCGTCTTGCGTAAAGCACGCGACATCGCCGAACACGCCGCGACCAATCTCAAGAAGGCGCTCGCGGCCGGCGTCAAATTCGCCGGCGGCTCCGATGCGGGCACGCCGTTTAACGCACATGATGCGTACGCGTACGAACTCGAGCTCATGCAATCGATGCTCGGCATGTCCGCGCGCCAAGCGCTTCGGACCGCGACCGTTGCGGGTGCGGATCTTTTGGGCATCGATCGCGGAACGCTCGGTGTCGGCCACGTGGCCGATCTCTTGCTTCTGCGCTCCGAGATCGAGAGCGACGCGCGGCCCTATCGCACGCCGATCGCGGTCGTCAAGGCGGGTGCGCTCGTCGGAGCTCTCGCGCACGCTGCGGCGTAGCGCCATGCAATCGCCATCGTCGTCGTTGCGTGGGATGCGACTCGCGATTCTCTCCCCGATCTCGTGGCCGACGCCACCTCGCGGATACGGACCGTGGGAGCAGATCGCGCACGATGTCGCAACCGGGATGGCGCGACGCGGATGCGATGTCACGCTCTTTGCAACGGGCAACTCCACGACGCCGGTGCGCATCGCTTCCGTCGTTCCCGTGGGAGTCAACGAAGATCCAGCGCTCAATGGCGACGTCTACGGCGCACTTCACACCGCACACTGTTTCGCGCGAGCTTCCGAGTTCGATCTCATCCACAACAACTTCGATTGGAAGCCGCTCACCTACGCGCTCGCAACGGCCGCACCGCCGCTCGTCACGACGATCCACGGTTTTTCGGCGCCGCCGATTCTCGCTGCCTACTATGCTGCGGCGCACCGCAGTTTCTATTGTTCGATTAGCGAGAGCGACCGCGACCCCGGTCTCGATTACCTCGCAACGACCTACAATGGCATCGATCCCGACGCATTTACGTTTGTCGACAAGCCCGGCGACTATCTGCTGTTTCTCGGGCGCTTCCACCCCGAGAAAGGCACGCACCTCGCAATCGACATCGCGCGACGCGCGGGCGTGCGACTCATCATTGCCGCGATCCCGCAAGACGAAGCATACTTTCGCACGATGGTCGAGCCGCACATCGACGGCGATCGCGTCCGCTTCGTGGGTGCCGTCGAACGCGAGGCGCGCGACGCGTTGCTCGGAGGCGCGCTCGCACTCGTCCACATGACCACGCGACCCGAACGCTTCGGGCTCACGATGATCGAAGCGATGGCGTGCGGGACGCCCGTGCTCGGTGCGAAGATGGGTTCGATTCCCGAAATCGTCATCGATGGCGAGACGGGCTTCATCTGCGACTCCGTCGACACGGCCGTCGCTCGCGTCGCCGATCTCGCCGCGCTCGATCGGCGTACGTGTCGTCGTCACGTCGAGACGACGTTTTCTCTCGAGCGCATGCTCGACGGCTACGAAGCGGCCTATCTGCATGCACTTGCGATGCGCGTCCCCGGGCCACCGAGCGATGCCGCACTCGCCGCGCGCGACCATGATTACTGGGATCGACCGATGGGCTTCACCGATCTCCCACCGCAACCGCGTACGCTCCGCAGCGGACCCGGCATCCGTTGGTAAGCGCGCGCTAACGCGATCGCGACGGTCGCCACGATAGGAGACCGCGAGCGGTCTCGGCTTTCGCAAGCGCGGCCGCGACATCGTCGCCGAGCACGGTGAAATGCGCCATCTTACGGCGTAACGCCGCGTGTCGTTTGCCGTAGACGTGCAGCTTCGTATCGGGATCGGCGAGAAGCTCGTGCACGCCGTCGAGTCGATCGCCGGAGTTGGTGCCGAGAATGTTGACCATCACGGCCGCATCGAAGAGCTTCGGTGTTACGAGCGGAAGATCGCAGATCGCGCGGACGTGCGCTTCGTACTGCGAGATCTGCGTCGCATCGAGCGAATAGTGGCCGCTATTGTGAACGCGCGGCGCGATCTCGTTGACGAAGATCTGATCGGCCATCACGAAAAACTCGATACAGTACGCGCCGATGATGCCGAGCTTCTCGCCGACCGTTGCGGCCTGTGCTTTCACGCGCGCGGCGATGTCGTCGCTCACGCGTGCGGGAACGATCGTCGTCGCGAGCACGCCGTGATCGTGTTGGTTTTCCGTAACGGGGAAACTCACGATCGTTCCGTCGCTTCCGCGCGCGCAGATGACGGAGACTTCCAAATCGAAGGGGACGAACGATTCGAAGATGAGGATCGCGCCCTTCGCCTCGGCAAACGCGGCGCGAGCATCCGAAGCGTTGCGCACGACCCACTGGCCCTTGCCGTCGTAGCCGCCACGCGCCGTTTTCACGACCGCGGGAAATCCGATCGTCGCAATCGCGTGCTCGAGTTCGCTCGGATCGCTCACGCCCGCAAACGGTGCGATCGTGCAGCCGGCATCGCGCACGAACGCCTTTTCGAGCAACCGATCTTGTGTGATTCGCAGCACGTCGCCGCTGGGGCGAACGAGCCGCCCATCGGTTTCGAGCGTGCGCACCGAGGCGAGTGGAATATTTTCAAATTCGTACGTCACGACATCGCAGCGCGCGCCGAGTTCGCCGATCGCACGCAGATCGTCGTACGCCGCAACGATCTGTTCGTCTGCCACTTGACCGCATGGCGAGTTCGGCAATGGCTCGAGCGTTACCACGCGATAACCCATGCGTTTGGCCTCGAGCGTGAGCATGCGGCCGAGTTGGCCGCCGCCGAGAATCCCGATCGTTTCGATATCGCGCATCGCTTAGATACGGATCGCTTCGACGGCGGTAGCGGCGGCGGCCGTCCGGTCGGTCAAGCGCTGAAGTAACGCGTCGTCGGAAATCGCAAGGATACGGGCGGCGAAGAGCGCGGCGTTGGTCGCGTTGCCGATCGCCATCGTCGCGACGGGCACGCCCGCGGGCATCTGCGCGATCGACAGTAGCGAATCGAGACCGTCGAGCGTCGCGCTACGAACCGGAACGCCGATCACGGGAAGCTGCGTCTTCGCCGCCGCCATACCCGGCAAATGTGCGGCGCCGCCCGCGCCCGCGATGATCACGCGGAGTCCGCGCGCAGCCGCGGTCGATGCATACTCGAAGAGCAGATCCGGCGTGCGATGCGCCGAGACCACGCGCATTTCATGCGCCACGAGCAATTCGGCAAGCGTCGTCGACGCGGCGCGCATCGTCTCCAAATCCGAAACGCTGCCCATAATGATACCGACGCGGGGTTGCTCCATGATCGCGGGCTTCGCGCGGCTTGCGAATGCGACCTCGACTGGCGCGAGACTGCAAGGAGCGCACGCGCGAACAGGGCAACCCTCGCACGGTGAAAGAGCGTCGCGTCGCCATTATCACCGGAGCGTCCTCCGGCATCGGCCGCGCCCTCGCCGAGCGCGCGGTGCGCGCCGGATGGGACGTCTACGCCGTCGGTCGCCGCGTCGATCGACTGAACGCGCTTTCGGCGCAACTCTCGACGGCGATCGGTCGCATCGAAACGCTCGCGCTCGATCTGCGCGAACCCGGAGCCGCGCGCCGCATCGTGCGCGCGACGCTCGAAGTCTTCGGTCGCCTCGACGTGCTCGTCAACTGCGCGGGCGGCACGGCCGTCGGTCGCATCACCGAACAAAACGATGATGCCCTGTACGAGCAGATGGAGACGCACGTCATCGTCCCACTCGCGCTCGCACGCGAAGCGATACCGGCCCTCCGCGCATCGCGCGGTCTCGTCATCTTTTTCGGAAGCGGCGTCGCACGTATTCCGGTCGGGACGCTCGGCGCGTACCCACCCGCAAAAGCTGCAGTACGAAACCTTTCGCGCGTCGCTCGAAACGAGCTCGCGCGCGACGGCGTGGCCGTTACGTACGTCGATCCCGGTGCCGTCGCGACGGAATTCATGACGCGCGTCGGATTAGCGGGCCCGCCCGCGACGATCGCCGCACCGCCGTACGACGTGGCGCGAGCGGTCTTCGCCGCATTCACGACGCGTGCGCCGATCGTCAATGCCGTCGCGTGGCAGACGTTCTTCGTCGCAATCGGCGAAGCGCTCCCGAAGCTCGCCGACTTTCTGTTGGCGCGCGCGCCGGGACTCGTCGGCGGCGATCCGATGTTGCCGCGCGTCCCGGAAAAGATGGCGCTCCCGACAGCGGTCGCACCAGCGCTCGTCGACACGCCGCAACCCGAGATGGCGATTGCGACCGCGGACGACGACGAGCCCGAATCGGAAGCGATGCGCGTCCACGAAGAAATGCCGGCCGAGATCGACGAGCCAGAGCCCGAGCCGCCCGTCGTTCTCCCGGAGCCGCCGCTGCCGGCGGACGCCGCCGCAGCCGCGATCGATTCGTTTCTTTCCGGCACGAAGGCCCCCGTCCACGAATCCCCGATCGAAGTGACGCGCGCGACGTTCGTCGAGGCGCTCGAGCCGCACGCGGCACGCATGAAAAAGCTTAACCTGCGAACCAAATTCGTCCGCGACCTACTCAAACCCGATGCGACGCTCGATCTCGGTTCCGTCGCGATGCATTGGGCCGGTATGCCGAACAAAAACGAACGCGGCCTGACGACCGACGTGCTCGACGCACTCGCGCGGGCGGGCTTCCTCGAGCCGATCGGCAACGAAAAATACCGGGTGCTCCGCGCACCCGAACCCGAAGGCGCGACCGAGCCGATCGCTTAGCGCGAACCGCTCGCCGATCGGCGACGCGAGCGGCCGATCGCCATCGCGATGAAGAATGCGATCGTCGCGAGCAGCACGATCGTCGCACCGCTCGCGGCCTGCAGATAATACGACGCATAGAGACCGACGACCGCGCACACCGCACCGATCGTTGCCGAGAGCCACAGCATCGTCGTGAATCGTCGCGTCACTTGAAACGCGGTCGCCGCCGGCGTCACCAAGAGTGCCGCAACGAGCACGATGCCGACGGCTTCGAGTGAAATGATGATCGTCAGGGCGAGCAGCACCAGCAGCGCGTAATCGACGAAGGCCGCATTGATGCCGCTCGCTTCGGCAACGACGGGATCGAACGACGTGTAGAGCAGCGCGCGATAGAGAAACGCGAGCGAGACCGTGACCACGGCGGCGAGGCCGAGAATGAGCACGAGATCGCCGCGCGAGACGCCGAGGATGTTGCCGAAGAGAAAACTCGAGAGATCGACGTTGTAGCGCGGCGCGCGACTCATGAGGAAGACGCCGAGTGCGAAGGCGCCGGTGAAGAGCACGCCGATCGCCGTATCGAGTGAGACTTTGCCGCGTCGGTTCACGAAGCCGATCCCGAGCGCCGTGAGGACGGCGACGACGATCGCGCCCGCGTAGTAGTCGATGCCACGGAGATACGCGACGACGATGCCCGCAAACGAGGCGTGCGCGATCCCGTCGCCGATGAACGAAAGTTTGCGCAATACCACATACGTACCGATCGTCGAGCAGAGCGTGCCGACCACGAGCGCGGCGACGAACGCGCGTTGCATATATTCGTATTGAAACGGCGCGAGCAAAAAATCCATCAGGAGCGCGCGTGACCGTGGACGTGCGCGTGTTCGCGAATGCCCGCGTACGCACCGGAATTGAGCACGGTTTCGGGATCGCCTTCGGCGAGCACGCGTCGATCGACGACGGCGAGTCGGTCGAACCACTCGCTCGCGCGATCGAGATCGTGGGTCGTCATGAGCACGGGAAGTCCGCTCGCAACGAGGCCGCGCACGATTTCGCGCAGGCTCTCTTCGGTGCGTGCGTCGACGCCCGTCGTCGGTTCGTCGAGCAACAAGAGCTTCGGTTCTTGTGCGATCGCGCGCGCGACGAACGCGCGCTGTTGTTGACCGCCGGAAAGTTGCGAGATATGGCGATTGCGAAGGTCTCCGAGATGCAGGGATTCGATTGCGTTGTCGACGGCCGCACGATCGGCTTTCGAAAATCGCGCGAGCGGCCGTAAGCGCGGATAGCGCCCCATCGCAACGACATCGGCTACACTTGCGGGAAAACTCCAATCGACCGCCTCGACCTGCGGCACGTACGCGATGCTCCCGGGCGCGAGCGTCCGCGGCGCCACCCCGAACACTTCGACCGTTCCCGCGCTCGGCACGACGAGCCCCGCGATCGTTTTGAGCAACGTCGATTTGCCCGAACCGTTTGGGCCGACGATGCCCAGCGCCATGCCGCTTGCGAGCTCGAGATCGATACGATCGAGTGCGACGACGCGGTCGTACCGCACGACGAGCTCGGAAACGGTGACCGCGACGCTCACGCGTGCGTCCCGCCCAGCGCCGCCACGATCGTCTCGGTATCGAACCGCAGCATACTTTCGTAATCCGTGACGCGCGGATCGCTCCCGATCGAATCGTCGTAGAGATTTTCGACCGTGGCGATACCGGCGCTCTGCGCGAGCGTGTGCACGAGTTTGGGATTGTATTCCGGCTCCGCAAAAATGGCGCGCACGTGGTTCGTGCGCGCGAGCCCGACGAGATCGTTCACGTATTTTGGATTTGGTTCTTGCCCGGGTGAAAGCTCGAGCGCCCCGATCGTGCGTAGGCCGAAGCGGTCGTCGTAGTACAGCCACGCATTATGGAAAACGATCATGGCGCGCGACGCGGCGGGGATCGTCGCGATACGCGCGGTGATCTGCGCTTCCAACTTTACGAGCTTCGCATCGTAGGTCGCGGCGTTGCGTTCGTAGATCGCTTTGCCCGCAGGATCGCGGGCGACGAGCGCGGCTTCGATCGCGCGAACGTAGCCGCGCGCGAGTTCGGGATCCATCCACAGATGCGGGTTGCCCGCTTTTACCGGGAGACCGTCGGTCGCGATCACCGTGGTAAGACGATCGTTTTTCGCGTTGTCGATCGTGCGCGCGAGCCACGTTTCGAGACCGAGGCCATTTTCCATAAGGATGTCGGCTGCGTGGACGCGTTCGATATCGGCGGGCGTTGGTTGAAACTCTTCGGGCGATGCGCCGACCGGGACCAGCGACGCCACGTCGGCGCGGTCGCCCGCAACGGCCTTCGCGAACGAGACGAATGTCGAGATGGTCACGAGCACGTGCAGTCGCGTCGGCGACGAAGCCGCTCGCACATGACTCGTCTCACGCGAACACCCACCGAGGATGCAGACGGACACGACGAATAGCGCCGCTCCGACCACCGCTCGGCCGAATTTGCTAATGATTCCCATCCTCGTTTTCGTATGCTCGGGATTGGGTAGTGAACCCTTGAATCGCGCTCTCAATACCAATCTACTGAGATGCGCTTCGCGTTTATCGCGTAGTCAATGATTACGCCCACCCCGTAATCGCCCGTGAAAGTCTGGATGCTGCCTCGTCTGTGTGCAATCGCGATCTTCGCGATCGCCGTTCTTCTCTCGGCCACGGGCGCGAGCGCGCATCCGTTAGGGAACTTCACGATCAATCATTTGACGAAATTGTCAGTTGATCGCGAGATCGTGCGCGTGCACTACGTGCTCGATATGGCCGAGATCCCGACGTTTCAGGCGCTCGGTGCTGCAACGCAATCGCAGGCACGGCGCGCCGACGCGTACGCGAAGACCCTCGCACCGACGTTGCTCCCGAGTCTGCAGCTCACGCTCGACGGCACGCGCACGCCGCTCGTACTCGATAGCACGCATGCGACGACGCGCCCCGGAGCCGGGCAACTCCCGACACTTTACGTCGTCCTCGATGCGCATGCGGTGTTGCCGTCGACACGCGCGACGATCGGATATCACGACGATACCTTCGCGGGACGTCTCGGATGGCACGATATCGTCGTCGCCCCCGCGACCGAGCCGACTCACGAACTCACCGCCTATCCGAGCGCCCTCATCGGGTCACCACGCGCCACGACCGCGGTAGAAATATCATTCGCCGCAAACGGGCACGCGAGCGTCCACGCGACGACGCTCGCCGATGCTCCGGCAACCGGCGTTCCCGCGCCGTCGCAACTTCGTTCGAACCAGCTCTCCGATATGCTCGCTCGCGGTACGAGCGACTGGGGTTTCGTCGCACTCACGTTTCTCGTCGCGATCCTTCTCGGTGCGCTGCACGCGCTCGAGCCCGGTCACGGGAAGACGCTTTTGGCGATCTCGCTCGTCGGCGCGCGCGCGACGGTAAAGCAGGCGACGATCCTCGCGTCGGCGCTCACGGTCGCGCACACGATCGGCGTGCTCGCACTCGGCGTCGCGATCAATCTCTTTAAGGGATACTTCGTTCCCGAAACGATCTACCCATGGATCACGCTGATCTCCGGCATCGTCATCGCCGTCATCGGCGCTCGCGCGGTGCAACGCCAGATGCGCATGCGAAGCGCGACCGCCGCGCTGGCGCTCGGTCACACGTACGCGACGCCACACGATCACGATCACGCCCACGGCCACGATCACGCACACGGTCACGATCATCCGCATGGCCACGATCACGATCACGGGAATCTCGACGATCTCGCGCATGCGCGCGCGCACGCGATTCCCGGCAACGCACCGCTGACGTTCGGCGGAACCGTGTGGGCGGCGATGAGTGGCGGCGTCGCGCCGTGCCCGGCCGCGCTCGTCGTGTTGCTTGCAGCCGTCGCGCTCAATCAAGTCGCGTACGGTATCTTCGTCATCGTTGCGTTTAGCTTCGGTCTTGCAGCGACGCTTACGGGCCTCGGCATCGCCGTCGTGCGCGGTGCGACGTGGCTCCAGGGTCGTCCGCAATTCGAACGTTTCGTGACCGTCGGTCCGCTCGTTTCCGCAATCGTCATCGCGACGATCGGAGCGATCATGGTCGGACAAGGCTTCGCCCAACAGGGTATCAATTTGTCCCCGCTGCTCGTGAGCGCGATCGTCGCCTTGGCGATTGCCGCGTTCGCGTTTCTTCGTTCCCCCGTTCGGCACCGCGCCGAAGCGACATGACGTCGCGAATTCCCCACGTTTACGCAGAGAAATCCATGAGGAGAACCACTCGATGAATCTTAAAAAGATTCTCGGCACGGTGACGGCGGCGATCGCCCTCACTTCGGCCGCGGTGCTCTACACGTCACACGCCGTGAAGAGTTCCGACCACCAAGATACGTACAACCTCGCAAACAAAGTCGGCCACAATACGTCCGCCGATATCACCGACGTCTTCGTGTTCCCCGCGACGGACCCGAATAATGTCGTGTTCGCAATGGACGTCTCGCCGCTCACGGCAGCCGGCATGGGAACGTCGACCTTCTTCGATCCCACGCTGATGTGGCAGTTCAAGATCTCGCACCAGGACTCGGGCATCGAAGACCAGGTCATCCAATTCGGCGTGACCGGTACCGATGCGAATCAAACCGTCACGATGTACGGCCCCACGGCCCCCAACGAAGTCGGCACGACCAACACGTTCGTATCGCTCAAACAGGGCTCGTTCGGCTTTAACAACACGGCCGCGACGCTCGCAAACGGCACGATCAAAGTTTTTGCCGGTCCGCGCGCCGACCCGTTCGCATTCGACCTGTTCCAGTTCTTCAAGATCCTCCCCGATCGCGCGTACAACAGCCACACGAGCCAAACGGATCCAGGTCAGGGCAATACGCTCGGAACCGCGACGCCGACGTTCAACGGCTTCAAAGCCGGCGACACGAATAAGGGCAATCAAACGCCCGGCGATTACGCGTGTAGCACCGCTGCACCGCAGAACGCGCTGACCGACATCAACGGCGGATTCAACGTCCTCTCGTTCGTCGTCGAACTGCCGAAATCGCTGATCACGACGGGCTTCAGCAACTCGAAAATCCATGTCTGGGCGACGACGAGCTCGTCGACCACGAATAGCTAGGAGCGACACTATGATGAAATTTGCAAAAACCGTCCTTGCGGTTGCGGCACTCGGATTCGGCGTCGCGGCCTGTAGCAGCGGCAACGGCGGAGATGTTCGTCTCGATCCGCAGCCTCCCGTCAACGGCAGCACCGGCGCTCCGAAGTCGTTCGTGCAAATCGAGCGCCTCTCGCGTCCGGCCGTTAAAGAAGTTTTCGAACGCTTCGTCGATCACCAGATTTCGAACGCATCGGAACCCTATAACGATCCGACGCTCAAGTCAGCGATTCACGATGTTACCGTCGCGCTCGGCCGCTCGGAACAAACGGCGGGCGTCCTTCAAGCCGTGCTCTATCCCGACCAATATACGGTCGATCTCTCGCAAATCGGCGGCGCGGCCTATCTCGGTACCGAAACCGGCGGCGCGACCAGCTCGACGAAGAGCAAATTCGGCGGTCGCGACATCAACGATAACGTCATCGATATCTCACTCGGCGCACTCTTCGGTAATACCGTGAGCGCGCTCGGCCTCGCACCCGATGACGGCAAAGAGAACAATTGCCTCACGACCCAACACGTCGCAGTTGCCTCGCGTCAGGGCAACACGGGCACGTTCCCGTATCTTTCCAACCCCTACTAAAGAACGCAAAGACGCACGCTTCGGCGAAAGCCGGGGCGTGCGTCTCTCTTTTACCGATGAACCGCCTTCGAACGCTCCTCACGCTCTCAACGATCGCGCTCGCGCTGGTCGCAATCGCACTTTGGCCGACCTACGTCGATCGCTCGACGCAGGCTGCGCGTGCGTCGTCGCTCCCGACGATGGCGCCCGTTACGAAAGACTATCTGCTGCGGCCCAAACTCATCGCGTTTTGGGAAGGCGCCGTTCGCGAACATCATCGTGACGACTTTTTAAGTCCGCGTCAGCTCAGCGATCAATATCTTCAGCGTTATCGTGAGAACGGCGATATCGACGACGTCCTGCGCTCGATCGCAATGGCGGATTTATCGCTGAAAGAAATGCCGCGTGGCAATATCCCCGCGCGCATGGAGCTCGCCGCCGCCGATCTGACGCTTCACAAATTTAAGGATGCGCTCGCTATCACGAAGCTCGTCGAGACGTACGTTCCGGCGGATGTCGACATGCGCGTCCGTGAGGCGTCGCTCGATCTCGAACTCGGCGATTACACGGCCGCGAAACGCATCATCGATGCGCTGCCACCCGCCCAACGTTTCGATCTCGGGCGCGATACGTTGCTCGTACGCTGGCACGAACTCACCGGTCATCTCGCGCAAGCACGACTCGACATCGAACGGCCGACCGCTCTCGCGAATAGCCAATTCGATGCGCCCGCGCAGTCGCGCGCGTGGTTCTTCTTCCGTTCGGGCGAGCTCGCGTTCGAATCCGGTGACAACGACGGCGCGATCGCCTTCGAAAAAAAAGCGATCGACGTCTTCCCGCACTTCGCAGATGCCTATCGTGCCGAAGCGCGTTTCGAATGCGCGATCAAGGCATGGAGCGCGTGCTCGGCGAGTGCGAAAGCATCGGCCGACATCGTGCCGTATCCCGAAACGCTCGGCTACGTCGAAGATGCGCAGCGCGCGCTCGGCGACGCGACTGCGGCAAATGCGACGGCCGCAACGATTCTCGCCGTCGAGAAGATCGGCGATTCGCAACACATTTCCGATCGACTGCTCGCGATCTACTTTAGCGAACATCGCATCCACACGGCAGACGCGTACCGAATCGCGCGCCGAGAGCTCGCCGTGCGCGACGACATCTTCACCGAAGATACGCTCGCTTGGGCGGCTGCAATGGACGAGCGCTGGGCCGATGCGCGCATCGCGATGGCGAAAGCCACGCGGCTCGGTACGGAAAACTCGCTGCTGTTGTATCATGCGGGCGTCGTGGCGGATCACTTCGGCGATCGCGCTTCGGCGAAAGCCGACTTCGCGAAGGCCCTCGCCCTCAATTCGCAATTTCACGCCGTCTACGCCGACGACGCGCGCTCGCGCCTGGCCAACCTGTGAGCGCGATGCGAGGCATTATTGCGCCCTCCGCGTAACTTCGCCGCATGAGATTCGGTCGATTTCTCGGCGGATCCGCGGCGCTGTGCGCCTTCGCGGGTGCTGCCTTTCTGTACGCGGGAGCTCCGGCGCGGAGCTTCGATCTGCAGGGCTCCCCAGCCACGGTCAAGCGGCCTGCGGCAAATATTACGGATACGTACTTTTTTCCAAGTCCGAGCAACGCGAACAATGTTGTTGCGGTAATGAACGTCTATCCGCTCATCGCACCGGGTGCGGGAAGCTCGACGTTTTTCGATTCGAGCGTCCTTTACACGATGAAGTTCGACAATCGCTACGCCGCTGAAGCAACGTCTGCCGGTGCTCGACCGATCGAAGATCTCGTCATTCAATTTACGTTCGCGCCGGCGGCCAACGGCACGCAACAGATCTTCGTTTACGGTCCCGCAGCACCGAGCCGAGTCGGGACGGCCACGACGCTCGTCAACGGCGGCTTCTCGAACGGTTCGGGCTTCGTCAATCGGCCCTTCCAAGCCACGGCGACGATCCCCGGCACGACGCCGTTTAGCATTTTTGCCGGCGCTCGACGCGACCCGGCGTTTTTTAACGCGAGTCAGTTTTTCAACATCTTCCCCGATCGCAACATGGGCAGTACCGCCGCGTCATGCTTGAGTGGCGGATCATCGCCATGTCCGCAGGGTTTTTCACCCGCAACGGGCGGCGATCTCTTCGCGAATTCAAACGTGCTTTCGATCGTCGTCGAAATTCCGCGAGCCGTCCTTTCGCTCGGCAACAACGGCGCGTGTTCGCGCCCATGTCCCGTCGCCTATTGGGCGACGACGAGCACGGCGTCGGGAAATTAGGACTAGCAATGCAACGTACGAAACTTATGAGCTCCGCGCTCGCGCTCGCCATCGCGGCACTTGCGGGATGTAGCAACGATCCGACGGTCACGAGCACGCAGAATGGCGGCGGCGTGACGACCTCCACCGTTACGTTTCTCCAACTCGATCGCGTCGGCCGGCCGGGCGTCAAAGAACTTTATCTCGCGTATGCCAAACACGATGCGTTTAATCGCGCTGCGCCGACGACCGACGTGGCGCAAATCGCGCCGCAAATCGATGCGTTCGTGAGCGGTACGGGTGGCCGCTCGGGTGCGATTTCCGCATACGCACAAGCACTCTTGGCACCGGACGCCCTCATCGGCGATCTTTCGGACACGTCGACGCGCGCGAGCTATCTCGGCTTCGAAACTTCGGGTCAGATCGCAAATGACTGCATGGGTGCAGCCGCGACGACGTTCGGTGGCCGTGCGCTCACGGATGACGTCGTCAACGCTATGCTCGGCATATCATTCGGAACGCTCGCGACGGCGACGACACTGACGAATCCGACACCGAACGTGCCGACCGCCGTCGCGCCCGATGACGGCAACGAAAAGGATGGCCGCGCGGGTCGGCCGCAGCTCACGAATCAATTTGCGAGCTGCGCGAACAAAGGCCTGACCCTGCAGCAGTTCCCCTATCTCGGAGCGCCGCTCTAAAGGGTTAAACCTCGGCCACGTTCGAGATTACGTCGAGTGGTGCTTCGCTGCGATTTTGTCGGCGTTGTCGACGTAATGCAAACCGAACGGTCCCATACCCGTCACCTGAACGACGGTTTTCGATTGCAGCGTGCGAAGATAATGCGGAACGTTGCCGGGCAAGAACAGAAAACCGCCGGGTTCCATGAGCCGCTCGTGAGCGCGGTCCACTTTTTCGCCGATACCGTGCTCGAAGCTGCCTGAAATCACGGTGAGATTCTCCGTCGTCGCGTGGCGATGTTGCGCGACGAGCGTGTTCGCTGGAAACTCGACGCGCAATACGAAGGGGCCGGGCTTCGTGGGGTCGCCCGAGAGCACGGCGATGCGCGAACCTGCAGGCAGATTGCTCGGCCCATGTTGCCATGCGACGGCGGCGGGTCCCGATAGCACGATCGGCTTCGGCGCTTCCGCCGCAACGGCGCCGCTCGCCGTCGAAACGAGCATCGAAACGGCGATTCCAAAGGCAAGATCTTTCATGACGCGCACTTCGTCCGCGCGCATCACGACCCCCCGCTCGGCTATCGGCTCGTACGCGGAAGGGGACGGCCGTCCATCATCGTATTTACGACGGTCGACCGGCACGCCGGTCACCCCGTGGGGGTGTAGCTCAGCTGGTAGAGCACTTGCTTCGCATGTAAGGGGTCTGCGGTTCGAATCCGCACATCTCCACCACGTTGACCCGCATCCCGCAACGGTTTGCGGGTTTCATTTTTGTTCGGGACTGTAGAATCTACGACAGTTTTACGACCATCTTGGCCAGAACCCGATTCGATCGCACGATCAAATGCTTCATCCATAGCTGTCGACACCTTGGATTCAGCGGCTTTGAAGAGATGACCGTAGGTGTCTAGGACCATTCGGGTATCCGTTTGGCCGTTTCGGCTCGCAATATCGAGCGGGTTGGCCCCCTGAATCGCAACCGCACTACAGAGATGGCAGAGAGAGTGGAATGTCACATCTGGGAGGCCGAATCGCCGAAGGGTGGGCTTGAACTTCCGCCGGATGAACACCTCGGGCGCACGATCCCATGGAACGGCGTCAAGGGCGGCGAGGATATGCCCGTAGGCGGAGCCGTCGGCAAATCGTCTTTTTCTTGAATTTCCACGCTTTTATTTCGGGACTTTACTTATGGGACGCGGCGACGCGCTTCGCGCCTTGGGCGTGAAATCATCCCGTAAACGGTCATTTTTGGACACGGTGGTCGAGCCCCAAAGTAGGCCCGTACCGCGTCAATCTAGATTGTTTGGCGGGCGATGATCCGCTGCATCTGCGCGTTCTCCGCCTCGAGTTGCAGGTCAGATGTCAATACGGTCGATGCCATCGGAACAGTGTTTTGGCGGGCGCGTTGCGGCGTGATCTCGGCCACTCGATATGCTACTGATAGGTGCAGAAAGTGGGAATGTTTGTAGGCTACGAGCGAACTTCTCGGCTTTTTTTGAGCAACGATTCTCGAAGCGCCCGCAGATCGAAGCGGGCGTGATTTCTAGCGATCCCCGTAGGCGGCTTTCATCCGGGTCTCGTGCGGCGATCGCCATTCGAAGCTCTGTCACTGCGATCAGTTGCATTCGAAGCGAGGCGGCGACGCTATCGACTCACGTCGCCGCGCTAAACGGTCCTACGGCGAGCCGTATCTGCAGAACAGGGATCGATTGGTCTCGATAAGAGCCGTCGAAAGGACTTTGCTCGAGGAGTCGATGAGGTCGATCGTCGTCGCGGAACCGAGATCGAGTTCGACGTTCTTCGATCCCGCCGTGCAATCGTAGAAGTGCGTCGAGCCGTAGTTCGGAAACGGATATAATTTCGTGGTGGTGATGCCAGGATCTTCGACGATCCATTCGGCGACGTTACCCGCAAGCGAGACGCCTGCGGGAGGGTCGATCCCGATGCTCGTCGTCGAACCGGTCGTTAGGTTGTTGAAGAGCGCCGTACCGTGCGTGGTACCGAAAGGCGCGCAGACCGTACACGAAATGAGGTCGCCAACCCCTACGGGATAATTAGGCACGGTCACCGATAGAAGCGAAAACCACTCCGTCCAGACAAAGAACGTCGTCGATACCATCTTTCCTCCGGACACGACGCATTGCGAACCCGTTCCGGCCTGCATGACATCGCTCGTACCTTGAGTACCGTCGATGCCGACCCAAACGCCGCATAGATAGGTCCCGTCATTGTAGCCGGTTCCGTTCCACGCGGATGAAGGCGGGTTCACCCCAGGCACGGTCCATTCGCCCGTCACCGAGACGAGTTGTTCGGCGCTCGGCCGTTTCACGTAGGCGCCGCTCCAGTTCGTTGACGTCTCTGGATAAAAGAGCCGGTAATCGATGAGGTTCTTTTCCGTGATCCTGTCGGTGTACGGACTCCTAATCAGGTCTCGGAAATTGGCGACTTCGACATCTGAAATATCGCGCTTTTTAATGAGATCGCGGACACGACCGCGATGGATTGACGGATTCACCTGAAGTTCGGGCGTGATATACTCGAGGTGACGATCGGCAACTCGTCGCCATTTCGCGGCAAGTTTGGGATGCGTGCTCGCGTTCGGTCGCGGCGCTAAGCCGTGTACGATTAACTCGCGGTCGGAAGCCGACATCGCATCGAATTTGGCACCTGGCGGCTTAAAAAGCCTGAAATGACGCAGTACTTCTTCGTCTTTTATTCCTCGGTCTACGTCGTCATTGTCCACGTTGTGTCTCGCATGTTTGGCGACGTCAGATCTATCTATTTCACGAACCTTACTCATGAGCTGGTCCTTTCGGTCGCGCGATTAACGCGCGCCATACGTACATAGCAGCATGACGTTTTCACAACAACTGTGCCGAAGGCGCAGCGTATCGAACTCCTTGCAGGGTAGCACCTTATGCGATGTGGTTCAAGACGGCGTTTCGCTCACTGATTAAGCAGTGGATAAAGTTATTATCGATAGTTTCGGTAACTACGACGTGTCACGTCGCCAGGTTGGAACGGCTCCCAGATGATCTGGACCAATACGGTGACCAGTGACGGAACGATTGAACCTTCACGGTTACTAAAATAAGCGATATGGAGCTACATTCCCTGAGCGATTCGCACGACAAGGACGGCAAAGCGAATCCGGAAGCACGCGGCGTTTGCAAAAAGTCGTCCTGAGCTAACGCTCGATACGGCTCCGGTCGTTCATGTCGGTAACCGTCACAGGTCGCAGGCGAGCTTAGATCGGGCTCGCGAGATATTACGCATTACACTGCAAGGTAGTGGCCCTGAAGACTCGCCGGGACGTGCGTGAACGTAGCGATCGGTGACCGCGATCGAGGAGTGCCCGAGCGTACCGCGCACGACGGCCAGCTTCGGCCTTTCTCAAGCGCATGAGAAGCGTGCGAGTGGCGAAGGAAGTACGACGATACGGTCTTCTTCAGCCCCGCACGTACCGATAAGCTCGCTCACGCGGAAGCCGCGGCGTAGGCCACGCGAACGAGCGCGTGGTCACGGCATCCGTCGTGAGGGCCAGCATCTTCGCCACCGCGGTTTCGCTCAGGATGCGATCGGCGAGCCCTTCGCGGCCCTTCGAGGCACGCAACGCGGCGCCGACGTTGAACGACGTGGCGCCCATCTTGCGCAGAAGCTCAGGAGCGACTTGCAGCTCGCGAGATGCCGGCCGCGGGACGACACCGCGCCCGTGAGGCTATCTGCGAACGCCTGGAGATCGCCGAGCGTGATGGCGGTGAGGGGGCTTCTGGGAAAAAATTGAGGAGGCGGGATATTTATGCGTGCAGTTCTAGTTCTTCTGCAATCTTCATGACATCGGGATTGTGTTTCGTGATCGGTATACTCTCAATAATTTGTAGCGGCGGTCGATAAGGGTCTCAAAAAAAATGACGACGACATCGCCGGCATGTCGGGACTCAACAAATATGCCGTCGATCGACTCCGTCGAAAGCGGGCCACGCAGGATGGCTCCTATTATAGCAAGGTGCTACGCAATAGCGGGAGCGCTTTCAACGATCTT
The DNA here is from genome assembly GCA_025359485.1 of Rhodospirillales bacterium. GTDB lineage: Bacteria > Vulcanimicrobiota > Vulcanimicrobiia > Vulcanimicrobiales > Vulcanimicrobiaceae > JANYGA01. The sequence goes on from JANYGA010000197.1 coordinate 19,623, forward strand.
TTAGCCGCGATTCCACCTCGTCAATCGTATCTTTTTACCGCAGACCGTCTACTAATAATACAGCGGCCATTTGTGACCGTTACGTCGCAGCGATCGCTTGGCGTGCCGCTCGCGACCTCGACGTTCGAGCCATTTGCGGTAGCTGGCCTGGCTACACGACACGGCACGCCAGATGGGGATGGGCTGACCGCAGATACACATCTCTTCCTCCGTCCGGGACGCCCCAGCAGAGGGCCCGTTGGCCGGAAGAAGCACGATGGGCGGACCCCACGTGCGTGCGCCCAAAACGGGGCCGGAACGCAGTGAGGACCGGAAGCGGCGGAAGTACCACGTGAGCGACGCGTCGTGCTAGGCTAACGTGCCTTTGGCCACCCTCGCACTCCGGACTTAAACGGCACGCGCGCGACCGCGCGCGAACGGCTCACATTATTCGCGGTTAGCGAAAACATACGAGCTCCGCGATCGCTCGGAAACCTCTTCCAACTCTTCACGTACCACAGAGCACGGTGGAATACGCCAGGCTCTGCGGGACACCATAATAGTCGATACTTTCGCGGCCGAAGCGACCATCCAATGAAGATGCTCCGATAATTAAAGGACGGTCCTAAACGAAGACAATTACTTTCTCGACGTAACCCCTCCTGAGGAACTAACGATAAACAACCTCAAGCCGATTTCCCGACGGATCTTCGAAGAATGTTGCGTAATATTGCTCCGCGATCTCCGGGCACCATTGAGGGGCTTCGAAATTCCGGGCGCCTGCTGCAAGCGCGACCGCAGCAATCCGATCTACCCCTTCCGTACTGTCGGCATGAAAAGCTATTCGCACATCATTGGCGACATGATCAGCCGCCTCGATCAGCGCGAGCGCCTCTCTAAAACGTCGCTCTACGAAGCGGTAATACACCACGTCGCCATTAGTCTGCGTTTTGCTCCGAAACCCTAACGCTTTTAGGAACGCGTCATAGAACGGTCGAGCAATAGCAATCTCGATAACGCGCAAATCGATGTGATCGAAGACCGTGGGGTCGCGTTAGCCGGGCTTGATAGTCACGCCTTTTGTTCCCAGAACCGACATTCGAACCGAAGTACGGGGGGGCTACCCCCAACTTCTTATCCCGCGGATTCCTAGAAAATGACGGCGAACATCACCCGACCGCCAGGAGGTTCGCCCGTGCGCAAATCCCGCTACTCCGACGAACAGATCGCCGCTGCTCTCCGCCAAGCCGAGATCGGAGCACCGGTCGCCGACATCACCCGAAAGCTCGGCATTTCTGAAGCCACCTTTTATGTTTGGAAAAAACGATTCGGCACGCTCGGCACGCCCGAAATTCGCGAGCTGCGCCAGCTGCGCGATGAGAACGCAAAACTTAAGGCTGTCGTTGCCGATTTGACGCTCGACCGCGCGGTTCTGCAAGACGTGATTAAAAAAAGTGGTAGGGCGCGTCCGACGGAAGACCGTGTTGCCGCATATTCGTAAGATTTGGCAGTTGAGTGAGCGTCGCGCTTGCGAAATATTGAATGTAAATCGACGAACAGTACGATATCACTCTGTCCGAGGCGACGCCGACGTCGC
>JANYGA010000225.1 GCA_025359485.1 Rhodospirillales bacterium
AAAAGACGACGGCGAAAAAGTCGACAGCCAAGAAGACGACAGCGAAGAAGTCGGTCGCAAAGAAAACGACTGCGAAGAAGACGACTCGAAAGACCGCCGTCCGAAAAGCGAAAGCCTAAAGACCTGCGATCCACGCCGCCATGAGGCGGCGTGCGATCGTATCGAAATGCGGCATGCGCGCGGTCATCTGCGATTGCTTCTCGCGAAGTTCGGCGCGGGAAAACCAGCGTGCATCTTCGAGTTCGTCGCCGACGCGAATATCGTACGTCGTCGCACGGGCGGTATAACCGAGCATGAGCGATCGCGGAAACGGCCACGCTTCGCTGCTCGAATAACGAATGTCGTCGACGCGAACGCCGACCTCTTCGAAGACTTCGCGTGCGACGGCCCCTTCAGCCGATTCGCCCGCTTCGACGAATCCCGCAAGCGTCGAATATAACTCCGGCGGCCACGTGGCCTGACGCCCGAGAAGCGCGCGATCTCCGTCGTGCACGAGCACGATCGTCGCGGGATCCGTGCGCGGAAAATGCCGGTGCGCGTCGGTCTCGCGCGTGCAGCGTTTCGTCCGGCCGCCGATCTCCCACACGAGATCGCGCCCGCACGCGCCGCAATAGCGGGCACTACGCGACCATCGCGCCAGCGCGAGCGCGGTCACGATCGCTTCGCGCATCGCCGGCGTGTAGCGGCCCAGTTCCATCCGCAGATCGCTCAAGCGGGTCGCATCATCGAGCGGACTCTCGTTATCGAGCAGATGCACGTAAAGCGGCGCGCCCGCTTCATCGACGCCGAGAAATGGCATCGCCGGGTCGACTTCACCGGGTACGCATGCGATGAAGCTCGGTACGGCATCGTCACCCGTTATTTGCAACCGTGCGCCGCGCATGATGAACGCACGTCCGGCACGACTGCGCGCACGCGCGGCAACATCGACATCGACGCGCTCGAATCGACCGATATGCGTGGCGAGATCGGATGCGTTCATACATCGTCGCTTCGCGCGTGCAGGGTCGCGTGCCCGTGCGCGCGACCTAACCCTTGCCTTGCGTACTCGCCGATTCGCCTCATATCTCGCCGCGGCCGCATGCGCGGATACCGGATTTTGGATCTCGACCGTCGCGTCGGGTTGGCTCGTCCTCACGCTCACGAACTCTCCGTTCTGGCTCGGCACGATTGCGGCGTCGGGTCAACTCCCATATCTTCTTTTTTCGTTTTACGGCGGTACGCTCGCCGACCGTTTCGATCGCCGCACGCTCGTGGCCGGCGGTAACGCGCTGCTCGTCGCCATCGCGCTCGCGCTCGCGGCCCTCATCGCAAGCGGTCACGTCACGCTCGCGACGCTCGCGACGCTGTCGTTTGCGATCGGCACGATCATCGCGCTCGAACACCCCGTGGATCGCGCGTGGCTCTACGATCTCGTACGCGGCGAAGAACTCGGTCGTGCGATCGCACTTTCGTCGCTCGAGTGGAGCGTCGCTCGAACGATCGGACCCGCCTTCGGCGGTATCGCGATCGCAACGGTCGGCGTCGCGATCGGCTTCGGGGTCTTCGCGTTATCGCTCGTTCCGATGATCGCACTCGCGCTCGTTCTCGGCCGACAATCGGTACGACACGACGATGCGCGCACCGATCCCATGACGCCCCAAGCGGCTCCGCGCATCTCGAAGCTCGAAGCCGTCGTCGTGCCGTTTTCGCTCCTCATCGCCGCATTTACGATCGGCATCACGCCGTATATCACGCTGCTGCCCGATATCGCGAAAAATATCTTGCACCTCGACGTGCGCGGCTACGGCATCCTCTCGGCGTGCGGTGGCGGCGGCGCGATCGTGGGCGCACTGGCACTCGCGAAGATCGGCGAGATCAAAACGAAAGGGCGCGTCATTCCGATCGCGATGTTCGCATCCGCCGTCGCACTCGTGGCGTTCACGTTCGTGCGCGACGTGACCGTTGCGGGCATGCTGCTGTTCGCGATCGGCGCGATCGATACGCTCATGTACGCGCTCGCCAATACCTACGTGCAAGAGTGTGCGGGCGATGACGAACGCGGCCGTGCGAACGGTCTCTTTTCCCTCGCATTCCTCGGTGGTATTCCGATCGGCAATTTCGCAATCGGCAGTCTCGCAAGCGCGATCGGAACCGAAGGGGCACTCGTCGCCGCTGCGCTCGCGGCGGGATGCGTGTGTGTCGTCTTCTGGTTTGCCGCGCCACGCGCGCGCGATGCCGCCTAAACGAGCGGCGCGCGCTTCGCGACCACGGCGCGTAACACGTCGCCGCCACGCGGTGTGCGGTCGAGGATCTCGATATCGACCCATCCACGCGATTCTCGCAGATAACTCGCGACGAGCCCGGCGTGGCCGTCATCTCCGAGAGCGTGCCAGAGTGCGACGGCTTTGGTCGGAAAGCAGCGGTTAGAGAACGTGATGACCAGCGGCGCGGCCGGCCGCGTCACGCGTGCCAGATCGCGCATCACCGCGATCGGTTGAGTGAGGTATTGCACCGAAACGCAGATCATCGCCGCATCGAAGGTCGCATCGGCGAATGGAACTTCAGGGGTTTCGTTGAGGTCGTGGACGACGTAGGTTTCCAAGCGCGGATTCTCGGCGAGTTCCGCTGCGTTCATGCCGAGCCCGGCGACGGCACCGTAGGCGACTTCGGGTGGCAGGTGGCTGATCCAACTGCTCATGAGATCCAAGATCACGCCGCCCGGCGGCAGATACGCGCGGTACAGATCGGTGACGGCAGCGATCGCTGCATCGTTGATATGTGCGACGAATCGAGGCTCTTCATAGAACCGAGAATCGGGACTCGAGTCCACGCGTTTGAACGCGATATTGGGCAACATCGACTCCTTTGACGTCGCAAGCCGGGCTCGTGCGCCAAGGGGATCCCTCGGCGATCCCAAATTTAACCGAGATGACCAAGAAACGCGCGCTCTCCGATGCCAAAGCCCTCGAAGTCAAGCGGAAGGCCAAGGCCGATGAGGTCGCGATGGCCGCTGCCGTCCTCGAGTCGGCCAACATTCGCGCGCGTTTTGACGAAGAACGCCAGGCCTATGCCAAGCGTTACGGCGTGATTTCGATTCGCAGCTAATCGGGTAAGACGTCGCGATGGCTGCGACGGAGATGGGTCTGCCCCTCGGGCATGTCGCGCAGAAAAGCGCCCGATTCGCACCCGGGGTCGCGCTCGCAGCGCTCGGGGTCGTTTTTGGCGACATCGGGACGAGCCCGCTCTACACGCTTAAGACGTGTTTTGCGACCGCGAACGTCGGCCCGCAACTCGAGAACATCCTCGGGATTATTTCGCTCCTGATCTGGGCGATCGTTTTCGTCGTGTGCATCAAATATATCGGCGTGCTCTTACGCGTCGATCACGATGGCGAGGGTGGTATCCTTGCCCTCCTCGCGCTCGCCGCAGTCCCGCGTGTCGGCAACATCCCCGCGAAGGCTGGGTGGCTCACGTGGGTCGTCGCGATCGGTGCGGCGATGCTCTTTGGCGACGGCATCATTACGCCCGCGATTTCGGTCATTTCGGCCGTCGAAGGCGTCGGCGTCGCGACCAAAGCCGCGCAACCATTTATCGTGCCGATCGCCGTCGGCATTCTCATCGGTCTTTTCGCGATTCAATCGCGCGGCACCGAACGTGTGGGTCGCGTCTTCGGCCCGATCATGGTGTTATGGTTCGCGGCAATCGCGATTGCGGGCGGCGTCGCGATTGCGGCCGCACCGCAGGTCCTGTGGGCGATCGATCCGCGGCACGCGCTCGGCTTCGCAACGCATCACGGCATCTTCGGATTTTTCGTCTTTGGCGCGATCGTGCTTGCCGTCACGGGTGTGGAAGCGCTCTACGCCGACCTCTCGCACTTCGGACGCAAACCGATCGTCGCCGCGTGGTTCGCGCTCGTCTTGCCGGCGCTGATCCTCAACTATCTCGGTCAAGGCGCACGCGTTCTCGTCGATCCGCACGCTTTCGATAATCCGTTTTACGCGCTCACGCCCGGCTGGACGCTCTTGCCGATGGTCGTGCTCGCGACGGTCGCGACCGTTATCGCTTCGCAAGCGCTGATCTCGGGTGCGTTCACGCTGACCGAACAAGCGATTAATCTTTCACTTTGGCCGCGGCTCACCGTCCATCATACGTCGCGCAGAAATAAGGGACAGGTCTACGTTCCCGCCGTCAATGCAGCACTCGCGATCGCATGCGTCGCACTCGTCCTCACGTTTCGCAGTAGCGATGCGCTCGCGGCGGCCTACGGACTCGCGGTCTCGACGACGATGCTCGCGACGACGATCGCGTTCTCGTACGTCATACGTCAGCGTTTGCAGTGGAAGGCGATCGTCGCGTATCCGCTGGTCGCAAGTTTCGTTGCGGTCGACGCGCTTTTCGTCAGTGCGAGCTTACCGAAATTTTTCGCGGGCGCCTGGGTGCCATTTGCGATCGGCGCCGTCTTCGTGCTCACGGCGATGACGTGGCTCGAAGGCCGGCGCTGCGTCGCGAAGGCGCTTTCGGAACTTGCGATGCCGCTCTCACGCTACAAACGTGAGATGCGGCCATCGGCTGGAAATCCATCGGGCACGATGGTCTTTCTCACGGGAGATCCGCGCGGTATTCCGTTTATCGGCTCGACCCACAATTGGGTGCGCGCGCGCGCGAATGAGGAACGCGTCGTCGTTCTCACGCTCGATCGTATCTCGCGACCCTACGTCGCCGAATCGCAGCGCGTTACGATCGAATCGCACTCGACGCGGCTCGCGATCGTGCACGCGCGATTCGGTTACATGGAACGACCGACGATCAAACCGATTTTGCGCGCGTGCGGGCTCAGCGGGCTCAATCTCGATTCCGACGACACGTCGTTCTTATATGCCGATCCGAAAATCGTGCGCGCGAAAGAGAATGCCTTGCCGGGAATCGTGCGACGTTATTTCGAGGTGCTTGTGCGCAACGCGCGCCCGCTCTCCGACGACCTCGGCATTCGCGCGGAGCGGCGCGTCGAACTTGGAGTCGAAGTTCGCATCTAGCGCTCGCCCGCAACGAGCACGAGTGCACCGAGCGCTGCGATCAGCGCGGGAAACATCACGATTGCGCCCACGCGCAAAAACGTCACCGGCCCGATATCGATCTCCTCGCGGCGCAGCGCCATGAGCCAGAGTATCGTCGCGAGCGAACCCGTCACCGATAGATTGGGCCCGAGGTCGACGCCGATCGTCGTCGCCGCAGCAAGGCTGAGATGATGTGCCGCGCCACCGAGTGCGAGACCGGCGAAGAGGCCCGTCGGCAAGTTATTGGTGATATTGGAAACGAGCCCCGTGGCGAAGCCCGCGCCGAAAATCACCGACCACGCGGGTGCGCGCCCGAGCGCGATGACGAGCGCGCGAACGCCTCCGAGAATACCCGTCGAATCGATCCCCGCAACGATCACGAAAAGCCCCGCAACGAGGGGAAGCACGCCCCACGCGATCCGCGTTACGACGCGCGTGAGAGATCGATCGCTTACGATGGCGGCGACGTAGACGAATGCCGCGCAAATCGCGGTTGCCGTACCGAGCGGCAACGCGCGACTCGATGCGATGGTTAGGGCGAACGCCGTGAGTGCGATGCCGCCGAAAGCGATGCGTCCCGAACGTTCGAGTGGGGTGCTGCGAACGTTCCGCGCGATGGGATCGCGCAAGTCTCGTTGCGAGACGAATCGCAGCGCGATATACGTCAGCACGAGCGCCGCGCACGATGGCAGCGTGAAGACCGCGAGCCACGTTCCAAGCGCGGGCATCTTCGATGCGAAGATGACGAAATTCGCCGGATTCCCAACCGGGAGCAGAAAACTTGCCGCGTTCGCAACGAACGCGCACGCGAAGAGATGTGGAAGCGGCTTCGCGCCCGCGCTTCGTGCTGCAGCGGCAACGGCCGGGGTGAGTACCACGGCCGTTGCGTCGTTTGAGAGCACCGCCGTGACCGCCACGCCGACGATGAAGACGAGGGAATAGAAGCGCGCGGCGGATCCGCGTGCGAGGTCGACCGCGATCGTGGCGAGCCAATCGAAGAGCCCCGATGCCCGGCAGAGTTCGCCGAGCACGAGCATGCCGATCAAGAAAAAATAAACGTCGGTACCACGGCCGACCGCCGCGATCGCCGCCGGCACGGAGACGATGCGCAGCGCCACGAGGATGGCCGCACCGCCGAGCGCCCACATCCATTCGGGTCGCTGCCACGGGCGAACGACGATCGCCCCGATACTCGCAAGGACGATCGCCCACGTCAGAGCGGTCACAAATTTTTAACGCGAGCCGGGTTGTGCGGACTCCACCTTGTAATAGTCGTAACATGCTCTCGACCCCGGATCCCCTCGCCAGAAAACCCGCCCAAAAACGCCGCCGTCTCGAAGCCGCCGATGCACGCGAGGCGATCCTTGCCGCAGCCGAGGCGCTGCTCGTCGAGAGTGGGCCCGACGGCCTTCGGCTTACGGAAGTCGCGACACGCGCGGGCGTGAGCCACCCCAACGTCCTCTATCATTTCGGAACGGTCGCCGAGCTGCAGACCCAACTCGCGCAGCGCGTCACGGTCCGCCTGGCCGAACAAGTCGCCCACGTTTACGAGAGCGAAGACCCGCTCGCGCTCTCCGTCGATCGCGTCGTCGAAGGCGTCTTTCGCGTTTTCGACGAGGGCGGATATGCACGGTTGATTGCCTGGCTCTCCCTCTCGAATAACAAACCGAGCTACGACGCCCTCGGCGAGCGGCTCGATCTCATCCGCTCGGTCATCGCGGCGCATCCCTCGATGCGCGGACTCGAATTCGAAGAGCGTCGGCGGCGCATCGTTCCCGCAATCGAACTCGTGATCGTCGCTGCAATCGGCTACGGCCTCACCGGTCGCATCGTCGAAGGCTACTTTCCCACCGACCCGGGCCGCCTCAACGTGGCACAATTGCTCGGTCATATCCTGCGCGGCCCCGAGAGCCCGGGTGCCGCACCCGCCACGCCCAAAACCTAACTTTTCGGCAGAACGAGTGGCTTGAAGCCTTTGGCGTCGGGCTGATCGATCGGCGTCGGTTGGTCGACGGCATAGGTGCCGTTGCGCCGACCGTTGCAGAGCGCCGCGATCGTGTTAAGATATCCCGTCACGGGCGCCTTTGCATACGCCGCGATGCGCCCGGCGCTCGAGACGCACGCCCGGTAACTCGTCTCCGCGTCATCGGCGATACCGGCCGCTTGCGAAGCTCGCGCGCTTTCTTCGAGAGCGACGATGCCGACATACTCGAGATACGCGCGTGTGGGACGCGTCGGCGCCCTCATGGCGCAGGCGGCATACTCGCCAGATTTCCGTTTGAGGAGCGTCGCGAGTTCGGTGAATTTTCGGTCTTTCGCGAGTTGCTTCTGATCGCTCGCGCCGGCAAGAACCGTCTGCGTGCAGAGCCCGGCCGTGGCATCGGCGAGTTCGATCTTTGCAGCGGCGCGTTCCGTCGCAACGGTCCGATCGCCGGGCTTGGAGTCGTGCGCCACGACATCGATGATCTGCAGCTTTTCGCGCAAGAGCGCCGATGCGACGGCGAATTGCTGCGCGAAGACCGCGATCTCGGCCTGTTGCGTGACGTCTTGGAAGAGTGCGCCGAGCGAAATTGCATGGAAGTGACGATCGGAGGTTTTCACGCACGACACCGCGACATTCTGCGCGCGACCGCACGCGGCGAAGGCTGCGGAGAGATTCTGCGGCGAGGTGTTCTTTTTGAGCGACCGATACGCAAAGCTGCATTGCTCCGCGTACGGAACGACGAACGCTTTTTGGCACACTTCGTCGGGCGCCCCGAAGGCACGGATCGTCGTCGCGGCAAGCGTCAGCAGAACGGTTGCGAGGGTGAGGCGAAGGCGGCTCATCAGGCTTGCCTATACCCACGTAGAGCGATCAAAGCCTCGCACGCCGCCCGAAGGCCTTGACGAGTCGGAAGCCGTCGCGATACACTTCGCGGGTTCTCGGGCGAATGGCGGAATTGGTAGACGCGCTGGATTTAGGTTCCAGTGGGGCAACCCATCAGAGTTCGAGTCTCTGCTCGCCCAAAAGCGACCGGAAATCTATCCCAAAAATAAGATGCGGAAGTAGCTCAGTGGTAGAGCATCGCCTTGCCAAGGCGAGGGTCGCGAGTTCGAATCTCGTCTTCCGCTCCAGTTTCGTAGCCGCGGTGCCTCGTGCCGCGGCTTTACGCTAGAAAGGCCCGCCCATCACCGTGTCGACCGCTGCCATCGTCAAGTTCCTCGATCCCACGCAAGTCGAACTCGAGATTCCGATCTCCGAGGAAGAACTCGGGCCGGCGCGCGATCGAGCGTTCAAAGCGCTCGTCAAAAATGTGAAGATTCCGGGCTTTCGGCCCGGAAAAGCACCGCGGAAATTCTTCGAGGCGCAGTACGGCACGCAAGCGATCGAAGAGCGCGCGATGGATGCCGTGGTCCCGACCGCGTACACGCGCGCGCTGCAAGAGAACGATCTCGATCCCGTCGATCAGCCGCAGATGGAGCTCATGCCCGAAGAAGAGGGCCAGCCCTTGCGCGTCCGGGCGACCGTTTACGTGCGGCCGCAATTCGAGCTCAAGGACTATAAGGGCATCGCCCTCGAGGGAACCTCATCCGCGGTGAGCGACGACGAACTCGAAAGCGCGCTGCAGCATCTGCGCGAAGATCAGGGCACGCTCGTGCCGGTCGAGCGCCCGGTGGCCCTGGGCGATACGCCGACCATCGATTATCTCGGCAAAATCGACGGCGTCGCTTTCGACGGTGGCACGGCCGAATCGCAACCGACGAAGATCGTCGAAGAAGGCTTCATCCCCGGCTTCGCATCGGGCATCGTCGGGATGACCGCGGGCGAGACCAAAGACATCGAAGCGCATTTCCCCGAGGATTACAACGCGCCACAGCTAGCGGGCAAGACGGCTATTTTCACGATCAAGGTCCACGAAAACAAAGCATCGGAGCTACCCGAACTCGACGACGAATTCGCCAAACGCTTCGGCCGCGAAGATGGCACGCTCCAAACGCTGCGCGACGATCTTCGCGGGCGGCTCGAAATGCAGAAGAAGCAGAATCAGCGTCGCGCGCTTACGAGCGTGCTGCTCGAAAAGCTGATGGCCGCGCACGAGTTCGCGCTGCCGAGCGTTCTCGTCGACCGCGAGGCGGAGAATCTCGCAACCGAAGCTCGCAGCTATATCGAGCGCGCCGGCCTCACGTGGGAGACCTATCTCGAGCAGCAGGGCAAGACGCAAGACGACGTGATGGCCGAATATCGTGTCGAAGGTGAGAAGCGCGTCAAGGGTTCGCTGCTCGTCGAAGCCGTCGCGAAAGTGGAATCGATCACGGCGACCAATGCCGATATCGAAGCCGAAATCGCGCAGCTCAGCCGCCAATACCAGCAGCCGCGCGAAGCGATCCTCGAGATGCTGCGCGCGAATTTCAATGCCCTCGTCGACGGCATCGTCCGCACGAAGACCGTGGAATGGCTGCTCGATCACGCGACGATCACGGAATCTGAAGCAACGAACGCTTCCCCCGCGTAGTCACACCACAAGCTACAAATTCAGGCGCGCATCGACGTGCCGCAGAACGTCGTCAGGAGTTATCGATGGGTCATCTCGTCCCCATGGTCGTGGAGCAGAGCGCGCGCGGTGAGCGTGCATTCGACATCTACTCGCGGCTGCTCAAAGAGCGGATCATCTTCGTGGGCGGCGGCATCGACGACGGCCTCGCGAATCTCGTCATCGCGCAACTCCTCTTTCTCGAGCGCGAAGATCCCGACAAAGACATCGATATGTACATCAATAGCCCCGGCGGCAGCGTCACCGCAGGGCTCGCGATCTACGATACGATGCAGCTCGTGCGGCCCAACGTCGCGACGATCTGCGCCGGCATGGCGGCATCCATGGGCTCGATCTTGCTCACGGGCGGCGAGCCCGGGAAGCGCTTCGCCTTGCCGCACGCCAAGATTTTGATCCACCAGCCGTGGGTGCAACAGATCGGCGGCCAAGCGACCGACGTCGAAATCGCAGCACGCGATCTCATCGCCACGCGCCGGATGCTTGCGGGCATCTACGAGACCACGACGAAGCATCCAATCGACCAGATCCTGCACGATATCGACCGCGATTACTACATGACCTCGGAAGAGGCGCGGGCCTACGGTCTGATCGATTCGATCTTCAGTAAAGAGATGCGCGGCGCCACTCCGGCTCCGGTATAAGCAAAGGACACGCCCGTTGTTCCGATTCGGTGATGAAAAAGGTCAGTTGAAGTGCAGCTTCTGCGGAAAATCGCAGGAGCAAGTGCGCAAATTGATCGCGGGCCCGGGCGTGTACATCTGCGACGAGTGCATCGAGCTCTGTAACGAGATCATCGAAGAAGAGCTCTACAAAAACGTCGACGAGAACGTCCGGCTTCGGAATATTCCAAAGCCCAAAGAGATCAACCACATCCTCAATCAGTATGTGATCGGTCAGGAGCGCGCGAAAAAAGCGCTCGCCGTCGCCGTTTACAACCACTACAAACGCGTCAACGCCGGCACCGCATCCGACGACGTCGAGCTGCAGAAATCGAATATTCTGCTCGTCGGCCCGACGGGTTCGGGCAAGACGTATCTCGCGCAGACGCTCGCAAAGATTCTCGACGTCCCGCTCGCCATGGCCGATGCCACGTCGCTCACCGAGGCGGGCTACGTCGGTGAAGACGTCGAGAATATTCTGCTCAAGCTCATTCAGGCCGCTGACTACGACGTGAAGCGTGCCGAAAAGGGCATCGTCTACATCGACGAGATCGACAAGATCGCACGTAAGAGTGAAAACCCCTCGATCACGCGCGACGTTTCGGGCGAAGGCGTGCAGCAGGCGCTTCTCAAGATTCTCGAAGGCACGACTGCGAACGTGCCGCCCCAGGGCGGCCGCAAACATCCGCACCAAGAATTCATCCAGATCGACACGACCAACGTGCTTTTCATCTGCGGCGGTGCTTTCGACGGTCTCGAAAAGATCATCGAATCGCGTGTCGCCTCGAATTCACTCGGCTTCCGCAGCGTCCCCGAATCGAAGAAGGACGCGAAGGCCGGCAAGCTCTTGCAGCAACTCATGCCCGAAGATCTGCTCAAATTCGGGCTGATCCCCGAATTCATCGGTCGTCTCCCGATCGTCGTAACGCTCGACGCGCTCGACGAACTCGCACTTCGGCGTATTTTGGTCGAACCGCGCAACGCACTCGTTCGCCAATTCCAAAAGATCCTCGGCATGGACGGCGTCGATCTCACGTTCACGAAAGAAGCACTCGTCGCGATCGCCACACGCGCTCAGGGTCGGAAGACCGGCGCCCGCGGCCTGCGCTCGATTCTCGAAGAAGTCATGCTCGACGTCATGTACGATCTGCCGTCGCTCGTCGGCGTTAAAAAGTGCGTGATCAATAAAGAAGTCATCGAAAAGAAAGAACAGCCCACGTTGATCTATGCGGATCGCCCGAAAGATCTGCCCGCGTAGGCTCGAGCGGTAAGTGCTTTTTCGTTCGCGACGTCGAAGTCCGACGACATGCTCGTTTCTCGCATCACGTTCGCATTTGCTTTGCTCGTCGTCGGGACGTCCGTTGCCGCTCGAGGTGCCAATCTCGCGCCGACGCCTGCGGCATCGATATCGCCCGATACCAGCACGACCGTCTCCGGCATCGCGCTCGACGCCCCGTGGAAGATGAAGCTCTACGCGTTCGCACGCGCGCATTTCAAGCATCCCGCGTGGGGCTGGCAACATTCCGAACGCAACTATCGTCTCGCGACGGGCTTTGCGAAAGATGACGGCATCGCGATCGATTCCGATGTCGTCTTCGCCGCGGCGATGTTGCACGATATGGCGGCTTTCGCGCCATGGAATGCCGATAAGAAGACCGAGCATGGCGATATCGCCGCGAGCGCGAGCGGCGCAGTGCTGCGCGAGGTCGGCTTCCCGATGGAGAAGCTCGCACACGTCCAAGCGGCCGAACGCGGGCATATGTTTTATTCCGTCGCGACCGAACCCGAGGCCATCGTCATCCACGACGCCGACTCGGTCGATTTTCTCGGCGACATGGGTGCGACGCGGATGATCGCGCTCACCGGAGAGTCCGCGGGCGACGTCGGATCGGCGATAAAATCGTTGCAAACGTTCGTGACGGTGATTCCGCCAAAACTGATCACGAAATCCGCACGCCGGCTCGGTGCGGAGCGTGCGGCGGAGACGAAGCTCTTTCTCGAACGGCTCGAAGCCGAATCATACGGTGGTTTACGATAGGGCGCGCGCACGACGCTTGAGCGCCGTCGACAAGCAGAGAAGCCGCCGAACTGCTCGCGCGCCACTTCGTAGCATTCGCACGACGCGCTCCCGAGCCCGCGGCGATCAAGGATCCGAATCTTTCCGTGCGCGTAGCTGATGAAGCCCGCCTGTTGGAGCGTCGCCGCAGCGATCGTCACACCGGAGCGTCCGGTGCCGAGCATCATCGCGAGATATTCGTGCGTGAGGGCGATCTCGTCGGAGTTCACGCGATCGTGCGTCATAAGCGACCATCGCGAGCAACGCTCGTAGACGCTGTGCAGCCGATTGCACGCAGCCAATTGCCCGAGCATATTGACAGCGGGAAGAACTCGATCCGCACGACCCAGCGAGGATCGTCGCTTATGGAGCCGATCTGTTCCGCTATCCCGTCATCGAGGTCGCGTCGACGGTCGAATGGTTCGAAGGCGTTCGTTCCAGTACGCGCATCATCGCAGCGCACCACGGGGCGCGCGGCGGCGATTGGTGCGAGGTCTTTTCACTTGCGAACGGGCTCGTCGCCCTCTCGATCGGCGACGTGTGCGGACATGGTCCGACCGCCTTCGATTCGATGGTGGCGATCCGCGCGGCGATTCGCGACGCCGCCCACGACGGGCTGTGCCCAGCAGAAGTGTTGCCGGCGGCGAACGCCTTCATCTGCGCTTGGATCAGATCTTTTCGCGACGGCCGCGAAATTTCTCACGTCGCAACATCCCGACTATCCGCTCGGCCACTCACCGTTGTTGCTTCCGCGCACCGTCACCACGATTGTCCCGATGGAGACGCTGCTGGTTCTCTATACCGACGGGGTAACCGAACACGAATGTCGAGCGCGACGGTTCGTTACCGACCGCGTGCGCGATCGCCGAACGCATACGCCTCGAAGTTTCCAATCACGACGACGCGGCGATCCTCACCGCGTGGATTCCCTTTACCACGAGCCGAGCGCGCTTACGTTGAGCGCGTCCATCGTCGTGGACGGTCGATTACGCGAGCGTGGGATATCCGAACGCGCGCGCTTCATCGGCATAGCGCACGATGATCCGATACGCCGAGTCGTCGCATTCGGTGAGGTCGTCGAGCAGTAAAGCTTCGCGTAGCTCGTGCAAGTCGGGATCGCGAATGACGTCGCGAAGTGCGTTTCGTAAAAGCGCAGCGCCGACGCGGTAGATTCATCCCGGAATTCGAATCGGATTCGTTGATTGCGAAGCGTGCGCCGCGCAAATCCTCGAGATCGCCGATCGACGCATCGACACGAACGACGATGTAGCTCAGATGCGTTGCAGCGCGGCAACCCGCCGCGCTGCAAGTGGGCGCCCCGAGGACGCTAGAGTGACCGCGCGCCGTCGTAAAGAGCGGTAGCCCGCAGGTCTGCGTGAAGCGACACGTGCCGTCGTGGTCGGTTCCGTGATCGCGCGTGCGGTCGAGCGCGTCCGGCAAATCGCGCATGCCTCGGGCGAACGCTTTCGAACGCAGAGCGAGCCAAAACGCATCCGTCGCCGCACGTTCCGCGGTATTTCGGAAGGGTCGGCTCGCTCGATCACGACCGTTTCGACGACACGAAATCGGTATTCTCCGTCCAGGAGGCGCTACTTCGTCCCGACTCGACGTGAGGATTGTCATGGCGTCATGACATTGTGCACGCGCGAAGCCGAACCGGATGTCGCACACTTAGCGCCGTGACACGGGCTCTCCGAAACCGCAACCGGGATCGTGCGTGGCATGTCGAAAACGGGCGCACGATGCGGTTCTCATGGAGATCGTGGAAGGCGCAAATCGAGGCGTTCGCTTTCCTCGAATTTCTCGTATTCGTGACCGCCGAAGCGTCGATCGTCTTCGATCAGGACGCCGGTCGGACGACGTGGCGGATTGCGATGCCGGAAGTCGCGGCTTTCTGCGCGATGTGGTTCGCGTTGCCGTGGGCCGCGCGCTCTTCACGGCGGACGGCCGTTTTTATCGTCGTCGAACTCGTGCTCCTCGCGTTGATTTCATCGCAAGTCGTCGGTGGGTCGACGATCATCGTGAGCATTAGCGTCGCGTTGCGGAATGCCGAGTTACTCCGCCCTCCACGAACGTACATCGCGACCGCTGCGATGCTTGCGGTCGTCCTCGCCGCGATGACGACGTGGGGTCGCATCACGGGATATTCGTGGCCCGTCATTAGCGGGTGGTTCGTACAGATCGCCCTCGCCTGGGGGCTTGTCGGTGCGCTCACGAGTTTTGCGGCGAGCGAACGTCGCGCGAACCGCGAGCTCCGTCGGATCTCATCTGCGATCGCGGAGTTGGCGGCGGTTGAAGAGCGATCGCGCATCGCGTTCGATCTGCACGATAAAATCGGGCATGGACTGACGGCTTTGAACGTTCAACTCGAGGGCGCGATCCGGCTCGTCGATTCCGACGTGCCCCGCGCATACGCTCTGATGCGCTCGGCGAAAGAGATCGGGTCGGACGTCTTGCGTGACGTGCGCAGCACCGTCGCACAACTCCGTGCCGATCCGCTCGAACGTGACGATCTCGATGTGGTCCTGCAACGTATTTGCGAACGATACCGAAATAAGTTTTCGCTACCGATCGAATGCGCATTCGAGGCGTTCGAGGGCGAGCCGATTACGAATACGGCCGTCGCTCGGATACTCGAAGAGAGTCTCATCAATATCGTGAAACACGCGAGCGCACGACTCGCCTTCGTGCGTTTGTACGCCGAACGCGAGCGCTGTCACGTCGAAGTCAAGGATGATGGCCTTGGCTTCGACCGAGCAGCGAGCGTCACGGGTCAAGGCTTGCAGATCATGTCCGAACGTGCTTCGACGGCAAATATCGAACTCGTCTTGGATTCACGCGCGGGCGGAGGCACGATCGTGCATCTTTCGTGGGAGACGCCTTGAAGAAAAACCCGATCCGGCTCCTCGTCGTCGACGATCAGGAAGCCTATCGCATCGGGCTAAAGGCGCTCCTTTCGACGGTCGACGATGTCAGCGTCGTTGGCGAAGCCGCCGACGGACGGCAAGCGATCGAAGTATCGTTGCGAGTCAAACCCGATGTGGTGCTCATGGATCTACGGATGCCCGGCATGGACGGCATTGCCGCAACACGACAGCTCATCGCGAGCATGCCCCACGTGAAAGTGCTCGTCCTTACGACGTTCGACGAAGATGCCTCGGTGCGAGCGGCCGTTGCGGCTGGCGCATCGGGTTACGTGCTCAAGGACACGCCTGCCGAAGACATGGCCGATCTCATTCGCGTCACGAGCAAAGGCTACGTATCGTTCGGCCCGGGCCTGGTTCGCAAAGAGCCCGGCATCCCGTCGATCGTGGAAGATCCAATCGTTCTCTTCAGTTCCTTGACGGCGCGCGAACGCGATGTTCTACGAGAACTTGCGGCGGGCGCGACGAACCGTGCGATCGCGCTCGCTCTCGGCCTTGGCGAGGGCACCGTTCGCAATCACGTGACGCGCATTCTTTCTCAACTCGGCGTAACCACACGGACCGAAGCCGCGCTCCTTGCAAAGTCGGCGTTACGACGCGAGCAGTGAGCTTTGTCATGGTTGCGTGACATTCAACAGTCTCGCGGCACGCGCGTTCTTGGCATACTCGCGATATGGATACGAATACGACCCGCGACCTCGTGGCTACTCGGCACGAAAATCCGTTCGGAAAACGGCGCACGGCGTGCTTCGTTGCCTTCCTCGCACTCATCGCGGCGACTGACACGAACGACCCGTCCGGTG
>JANYGA010000230.1 GCA_025359485.1 Rhodospirillales bacterium
GTCGGGAACGCGATTGCGGGTTTGGCGACGATGAGGTCGCTAAGCCCACTGACGGTCCCGACGAGTCCGCGAAGTTCGTCCGGCATCTCCGCGGGACGAACGTTCGTGTAACGCGTGCCGTGCCCGGCTTGTGCGACGGAATGGATCTCGGTCTTGAAATAGCGTTCGGCGACGGCGGCCGGCGCGATCGCGTCGATGACGGTGCGATTGGGGTATGTCGACGTGATGCGAAATCCAGCGCGCGCGAGCGCACGCGCCGTGCGTTCGTAGGAAACGGGCGTCGGGGAGAAATACGCGTCAAATTGTTCGTTACTTAAATAATGCCGGTAGAGCGGGGAGCCGGGGTCGGCCTGCATGCGCGTGAGAGCATCGAGCTCGGCTTCGTGTCGATAATTGAGGGTCACCGCGACCGAGACGGGCGTCGCGTTCGCGGCGCGACCGAGATCGCGAACGTCCACGCGTCGCGGGACGTCGGCGGCGAAGCCACTTCGCAATTGCGCCGCGCCAGCCGGAAGCGTGTTTCCCAAAAGCGCGGCGATTGCGATCGCTGGGAGAAGGCGTTGGAACGAACGCACGAGACCTCCAAGAGCAGGGGCGGTCGCGACGAAACGCGGGCGTACAACACGACCGTAAGCGACGTTAGGTTCGCACCATCTGCGCGAGTCTGGAAATGGCGACCTGCCGCGAATTACCTACCGCGCGCGCCGCTCGGCACCCGTGGGTCCAGCATGTGACGGCAACCACCATGGCTCGGCTTGCGGTTCGTCACGCTTGCCGGCAATCACGAACGCGATCGTGAGCGCTGCAAGCAAGACGTAATCGATATGCCATGGCGCCGGCGTCGCGCGGATCGCATCGATCGCGGCGACGATGAAATAACCGGCTGTTGCAATCCAACCGGCTTGCGTCGCGCGCGATCGTTCGCCGAGAACGCGCGCACTTGCGAGCGAGAGGATGAGGCCGAGCGCGCACGTTGCGATCCAGAGGTATGAGAATATCGTCACGAGCCCATGATAGCGTATGCGGTTCGGCGAACGCGACGCGCGAATGCAAATCGGATTGAAACGGCTCTTCACGTTTGCGAGCTTGGGCCTCGCGGCGATGCTTGCTGCCTGTGGGGGGAACCTCGGTAGTGGGCCCGGGCTCTCGATTCCACAGCAGCAGCCCTACGGTGGGGCCGGCGGTCCCGCCGGCGTGGGTGGTGCTACGTCGCAAAGCCGTCAACGCGCGCTCGACGGTGCGGTCTATCTCACGAACGATGCGACCGAACTTCCGTTACCGGCGATCAACGGGTACGGCGTTACGCTGATCCTCGGAACGCCGACGCCGACGCCGAGCCCGACTCCGATTGCAACGGCGACGCCGACTGCGACGGCGCTTCCGGCGAACAAACAACGTCGCAAGAAAGCTCGCGCGCAACCGACGCCGATCGCGTCCACGTCGCCGACACCGACACCGAGCGCGGACGCGAGTCCGATGCCCTCGAAGTCGCCGAGCGTCGCAAGCTCGCCCGCTGCATCGGCATCGGCGTCGGCGTCAGTCTCGTCGACCCCGAGTTCCAAGCCGACTCCCGCGCCGAAATTCGTTACGAAAACGATCGTGTTTCCCGACGACGCGCCCGCCGCGCCGACCCCGCAGGCCAGTGGAAACGTACAGACCTTCAACGTTCGCAAAGCGATCGTACGCGGCTATCTCAAGCCGGGCGCGCAGATCTCGTTGTACGGACTTCGTGCCGTTCGATTTACGATTCCCAAATCCGAACAGACCGCCGGACGGGGATATACCGTCGCCATCTTTACCGTCGGGCGTCACCGTCACGACGCGCTCGTCACCGTCGATACATCGCCCGTCATCGAGAAAGACATCGTCGCTTCGCTGCAGTCGATCGATCCGATCGTCTTGAAAAAAGGAACCGGCTATCTCTTCATGTTGTACGGTGACGAATCGCTCGCGCCCGCAGCGGTTCCGTCGGGCTATCCGGCGCCGGGACAAAACCCGTTCGTCACGCCGTATCCATCGGGTGCCCCGGCACTTCCAGGAGCTCCGCCGCAACGCGGTATCGGTGTGCCTCCGGCGCCGACTCCAACGTAACGATGCTTTTCGTTTGACCGAACGTTTGCGCGCGTGCTAAACTATGCGAACGTTGCGCAGCCGCGCGTGATGTCGCCGGAAAGGAGAAGCGCCACATGGAGAATCGTCGAGTTCGATCGATGCACTCATCGCAGATTTGGAGTGCGTTTCTCACGGGCATTCAGAACGGATCGCCCG
>JANYGA010000240.1 GCA_025359485.1 Rhodospirillales bacterium
ATCGGCGGCGGCGGTTTCGGCGCTTCTGGCAGAGAGGGCGGCGGTCCCGAAGACCCCCCCGGTGGCGGTCAAGTCGTCGTCGTCGCGCCGAGCGTCGCGGCACCGGGCGCGGCGGGCGCACCGCGAACGGGCGCGGGCAGCGGCGGCGGCATCGGGCGCGCGTTTCGCGGTTTCGTCGGATGCGCGTACGTCACCGCATACACGGGCGCGGAAGCGAAGGCGAAGGGCATCGTGACCGAAGGCGGTCGCCCGGGTTTCTTCTACGTCCCGACGATCGGTTTCGTCTTCGTACGGCCACCGGAGTTGCCGCAGGGCGGCGGGAGCCTCAAACCGGCTTCGTAGCTGAGCGTCGATGACTTCGCTGCGGAAAGGATCGCGCGTCGACTCGCGGTCGTTCGGGGCCAGGCGGCGATCGCGTCCGTTGCAACTCGCGCGTCCATCGGACGTGCGATGAAATAGCCCTGACCGTTCGTGCAACCCAAGTTTCGGAGCATGTCGAGCTGTTCTTGCGTTTCGATGCCTTCCGCGGTCGTCTCGATCGAAAGGCTCCGCGCGAGGGATGCGATCATCTCGACGATCTGCACGTTGCCGACGCCGGGACCGTTACAGCTCACGAACGACCGATCGATCTTTAGCACGCTGACGGGAAACTGTTGTAGGTAACCGAGCGACGAGTACCCCGTGCCGAAATCGTCGAGATGAATGTCCATGCCCAAATCACGGATCGCGCCGAGCGTCGAGATCGCGATCTCCGCGTGCTCCATAATCGCACTCTCCGTAATTTCGAGATGGAGATACGACGGCGCGAGATCGTGACGCGCGACGGCTACGCGGATTTCTTCGAGGAGCGACGGCTTGGAGAATTGACGTGCGGAGACGTTGACGCTAATCGAGATCGGCGGATCGCTTTCGAATCGATCGCGCCAGATGCGCGCTTGGCGGGCGGCTTCCTCGAAAACGAACGCACCGATCGCCACGATCGCGTCGCTCTCTTCGGCCGATGCGATGAAAGCACTCGGCGGCAAGAGTCCGCGTTCGGGATGTTCCCAGCGAATGAGCGCTTCGAATGCGACGAGTTGGTTCGTGGCCAAATTGACGATCGGCTGGTAGTGCAAGACGAACTCGTGGCGCTCGAGCGCGCCTTTGAGATCGTTTTCGATTTCGAGCAGACGTAACGCCCGTTCGAGAAACTCCGGCTTGAAGTGCTCGCTACGGTGACGGCCGAGACTCTTCGCGCGATACATCGCGATATCGGCGTCGCGAAGCAGATCGGCGGAGATGCTCGTATCGTGGTGCACGATCGAAATGCCCACGCATGCCGTGACGAAGATCTCGCGGTCGAGAATGCGGAACGGTGGCGCGAGCTTTTCGAGCATGCGGTCGGCAAATACCGATGCGGCATGGTCGGCATCGCCGATGAGATTATCGATCAAAAACGTAAACTCGTCGCCACCGAATCGCGCGAGCGTATCGCCTTGGCGCAGGTTTTCCGAGAGTCGCGCGGCGACGGCAATCAAGAGCAGGTCGCCAGCGTGATGTCCGAGGCTATCGTTGACGATTTTGAAACGATCGAGATCGAGGAAGAGCACCGCCGCGCGATGATCGGGTTTCTGTCGCGCGTACTCGATCGTGGCGGCGAGCCGTTGCATGAAATGCGACCGATTGGCGAGGCCCGTGAGCTCGTCGTGAAAAGCGATATGATGCAATTTTTGCTCGGCGCCGCGGCGGACCGAGATCTCGTCTTCGAGCGCGATCTTTCCCTCGTGCAAGCTCGAATTGATTTGTTCGAGATCGCGTGTGGCGGCGTTTGCGATGAGCCCGGGCAGAACGATGCCGGCGCTGATCGTGAGCAGCGCGACGACGACGAAGATATCCGCAAGCGCTGCGACGAGCGCGGCGTCGACGTTGGGAATATTTCGGATCGCAAAATAATAGCCCGTTCCGTCGAAGGCGAGGATCGCGATCATCACTTGGGTGAGGCGCGTGTGCAGCGAATGCGGTAATCCGCGTTTTCCGACTCGACGATGATCTTCGATGCGACGCCACGCATAGAGAGCCGCGCCCGAATACGCGAAGCCGAGGCCGAGAATGACCGTCGCGAGTCCGAACTGTTCGAAACCTAAGACCGCCGTCGCGAACCAGATCGCCGCAGCGACGATTCCCAAGCGAATCGTCCCGGGTGGCGCGCGATACGCGCGCGGCCGTTCGGGCGCGTCGCGTCGTAAGAGAAAGACGGCGACGCTCGATAATCCAATCGCAATGAGATAGGTAAAATTTGCTGCAGCGATGAGCCAGATCGGTTCGCCGATGACGAGCATGCCGACGGCGGCGACCGTGGTGACGGTGGTTGCGGCCCACGGCACGTCGGCCGCGGACCGGCGACTCAAAAATCGCGGAAAAACGCCGTCGTCGGCGAGCTGTGCGAGCGTTCGCGAGGCACCCGCGAGCGGCTGGAGTGCACCGTGAAGCATGTTGAAGACGATGAATCCGACGGCGAGTGCTTTCCCGAGCGAACCGATGATCGGCGCGTACCGCGGGCCGAGTTCGACGGCGAGATCTCCACCGAGGGCGGTCGGGCCGAGCACGCCGAGCAAGACGACGGGCAGCGCGATGAAATAGAGTCCGGCGAGGCCGGCGCTTGCGAACATGGCGCGTGGGACGTTGCGCGCCGGGTCGATCGTTTCGCCCACGTGACAGGCTGCGGCTTCGAACGCGGGCGCTGAAAATCCGATGAGGTAAAGCCCGGCCATGAGCGACGTTACGTTACCAAACCATCCGGCGAACGGCGTGGTCAGCGTGAACGTCGTCGCGAGGTGCCAATCGACGCGGCCTGCGACGATCGGCGCGAGGACGACGACGAAGGTGAGTGCGGCGCTGACGATCCCGATGGGAATCGCCACGCGCGACGTGACGTTCACGCCGCATAAGCTAATCCCGTGGAAGAGCACGACGATGGCGATTGCGATCGCGACCATCGGCACCATCGGTAGGAGCGCATCGTGGATCGCCGTGGCCGCGACGATCGCGGCGAATCCGCAGATCGGAACCCATCCCCACCAGTAGCAACATCCGACGATCGCGGAAATGAGCGAACTATACGGCCGAAACGCGTCGGTGCACGAGGATGCGATGCCGCCGACGCGATCGGGAGACAGCATGACGAGTTCGATCCAACCCGGCAGTGCCGCCCAACCCAGAAGCAAGCCCACGACGAGCAGAGGGATCGCCGCGCTTCCTTGACCCGGGATGCTCGCTTGGCCGAGCAAGAGCGAGGGGAGGAGATAGAGGCTCTGGTTGCTTCCTCCGATTGCGAGCGCCGTCGTCCCGAGCCAACGCAGGGTACGAGGATGTGCGTGCGCGGGAACGTCGCCGGAATGAACCATTTGTGGGTACATCGGCCGGTTAAGGCCTTAACCACGCATATGTCGTCGATCACTTCTCGATCGAACGCGCGACGAGCGCGACGGCGGATGCGAGGCCGACGTTCTCAACCGAGGCGGAACGTGCGTCCTCGAAGGCGATCGCTGCGAGATCGGCGAGCACGTGACCCGGTCGCATTTCGATGAAACAACGGACGCCGCGTTCGTAAAGCGCGCGCGTCGCATCGGCCCATCGGACCGGCCGAGCGACCGATGCCGCGAGATCGTAGCGCAAACGATCGGGCTCGCGGGTGAGGCGGCCGTCGATATTCGTCGCGATGGGAATGCGCGGCTTACGAATCGTGACGGATTTGCACGCGAATGCGAGCCGCTTCGCGACGTCGTCCATGAGCGGCGTGTGCGACGGCACGGGCACATCGAGGATGCGCGTGCACCGTGCGCCTTCGGCGATTGCGAACTCGAGCGCGCGCGCGACGCTCGTCAGCGTGCCCGCGATCACGATCTGCACGTCGCCGTTCACGTTCGCCACATACAGCGGATCTGTCGCGGTGGAGAGGCCCGCAACGATGGTGGCGACATCGGTTTCGGTGAGTCCGTTCACGACGCCCATCCCAAAAGCTACGGGGAATGCGGCGTGCATCGCACGCGCACGCAGATCGACGAGCTGCAATGCATCGTCGAACGGCAACGCATCGGCGACGACCGCGGCTGCAAAAGCACCGACGGAATGGCCGGCGACGGCGCCCGGCATGGCTCCCGCGGCGACGAGCGCTCGCGCCGTTGCGACGCTCGCCACGAAGATGGCGCGCTGCGTCGCGATCGTCGAGCGGTAGGCGACTGCCGTATCATCGGCGCGCAGATCGTGCGCGAGACTCTTTGATGCATCGTCGATCGTCGACGTCGCGGGCGCACCGAGATCTCGCTCGCAATCGGCGAGCATGCCTGCAGCCTGCGAACCTTGCCCCGGGAAGAGAAACGCGATCACACGGCGACGGCGTCGAGGAAACACGCGGCTGCGAGGAGATCGGCGCAGCCCCCGGGCGACGCGTTGTGCGCGACGAGAAACGTATCGAGCCGTCGTGTCGCGTGCAAACCCGCCGTGCTGCGCGTCCCACCGAGTGCGAGTGCGCGGCGGGCGCCGCGCTTCGCGAGCGCGAGTGTAACGGCGCCGCTGCGATGCAAGATACACGTGTCGTCGACGCGGCCCAGTAACGCGAGGAGGACGTCGGCACGCGGCGCACCCGCGCGCAAAAGCGGCATGGCGATTTCGACGACGTGCGGCAAACCCGATTCCGCCTCACCGCGAGCGCCTCGCGTTCCGAATCGTCGCGCGACGCCGCGGCCGTTGCTCGTCGCCTCGCCGCGAAAGCGATCGGGGAGACGTGCGAAGGTCGCAACGCGTGCGGCGATCGCGTGTGCGTCGCTCGAGCCCGCGGCTGCCGTGGCGGCGACGAGAAGGCCGAGGGACCAGAGCGCACCGCGATGCGTGTTCGAACCACCGCTCGCGCGGAGCATCGCGCGTTCGCCGACGCGGCCGAGATGACCGATCTCTTCGCGCAGTGCGAGCGACGGCGAAGCGTCGCGCGCGCATGCGACGATCTCGTCGAAGACCGGCTCGAGTGCGCGTGCCGACGTCTCCAATCGATCGAGACAGAGGTCCCGATGCGCGCCACGATGTTCGAGATCGACGAGTCCGGGTTTCGGTGTCGTCGCCAGCTCGTCCAGGAGCGCCGTCGTTGCGGCGCGTGCGAGCGACGTTACGGCAAACACGGCACGATCGCGGGGCCGAGATCGGTTTTGACGAGCAACGTCGTGGTCGGGCCGAGCGCATCGCGAAGTGCCGCACCACCGCGCGGCAACGCGACTTCGACGTCGATACGAACGCCCGTCTTCGATTCGATCGCGTCGCATGCTATCGCGAACGCACGCAAGGTCGCGCGATCGATCGCGCGATCCGATACGCCGACGATCGCATCGATGTCGCTCGCCGCGTGCGTGACGGTCGTGCCGGTTGCGAGTTCGAAGCCATAGGATCCGCCGAGCCCGAGCGTGAGACGCGCATGGTGCGCGGCTTCGCGCAAGGCTCGCGCCGCGCGATCGATCGGTCTTGCGGCGTGCGTCGGAAGTCGCGCGACGAGCGATGCGGGCGTGATGCAGTCGTGCAC
>JANYGA010000241.1 GCA_025359485.1 Rhodospirillales bacterium
TTGATGAGCTCTTTCATGACGTCTTTGGCGGGAATGATCATCGAGGTCGCGAGTTCCTGAACCGTCAGGACGTCGGGAATCTCGATCGTTTCGAGCGCGTTTGCGGGATTGACCGTCTCGAACGAGCCGCCGTTTTTCTTACGACGGCGCTCTTTCTCGAGCAGCATCTCGGTCTCGCGGTCCTTTTTCGCACCGTTGCGGTCGGCGCCACCGCGACCACGCGGCTGCGGTCCGCGCGGACCGCCGGAACTTGGGGACGGACCCGCGCCTGGAGGCGTGAGCGGCGTGCCGCCGGCACCCGGCGGACGCGGCGAAAACGGACGCGCGCCACCGACGCCACCGGCCGGAGGCGTGAGCGCGCGGAACGCGCCATTGCCGGTTGGCCGGCGGCCAGGAACGGGAGCACCGGGCGCGCCTGGGATGGCCGTGAACGCGCCGCCGACGGGCGGGCGATAGCCTTGACCAGGAACACCGATTTGACCGGGACGCGGCGCGACACCGGGCCGACCGGGCATGCCCGTTTGCGGACCGGGGCTTGCGGAAGCCGCGATGCCTTCGGGCGGTTCGGCCTGCGGCGCGACGGGGCGCGGCTTTTGAATCGACGACTGTCCCGCCGGCACCGGCCGAAGCTGGGGAACGGGCGAATTGTCGATCGTCGTCTGAGGGGGTCGCGGACGCGGGGGCATCGGCGTGCTGCCCGGTGCCGGACGCAGCGGCTGACCGACGGGGCGCGGCGCTCCGACGAGACGCGGCGCGGGGCCACCAGCGAGACGTGGCGCGGGGGTGCCGATGAGGCGCGGCCCCACACTCGGCGGACGCGGAACGCTGCCCGTGCCCGATGGTTTCGCAACAGTTAAAGGATCGGCCGACGCTGAGGCGTCGATGTCGGCTTCCGGAGCGTCGGGCGGCGCGATCGGGCCGGTCGAGATCGTCCCGTTGGCATGAGCCGGGCGGGCCGATTCGGCGGGGGCGTCTGTGGCATGTGCGGTGGATTCGGCTGCCGCTTCGAGAGCGGGCGCGGCGGTCGGCGCTTCGACGGGTGCGGCGGCCATAGGCGGCGCGACGACGACGGCGGCTTGCGGCACGGCAGCTTCGGGCGCACTCGCAGCAACGGTCTCCGGCGCAACGACGGCATCGACGGGTGCCGCGGCAACAGCTGGCGCCTTCGCGCGGCGAGGCGCGGCGACGGGCTTGAGCGTTGGGATGGCTTCGGCGGGTTCGGCTGGAGCCGCAGGGGCGGCCGCTTTGCGGGGAGCCTTTACCGGCGGCGCCTTCACCTCGACGGGCGGGGGCTCCGCGACGGCGGTCGCGCCAGCGGCTTTGGCTTGGGGTGCAGCTTTTGCCGCGCCGCCAAGCACGCCACGCACGAGTTCCGCGATGGGATCCTCGACGACAGCCAACTGATTTTTTGCTTCGAGACCGAGCCGTCCGAAGAGGCCGATCAAATCTTTTGAGGAGAGTCCGAGCTCTTTCGCAAGCTCGAAAATGCGTACTTTACCGGTTGCCATATCGTCCTTCACAAGACCCGTGCGCACGCTCGTCGGCTGCAGCCCGGGTAAAAACCGTTTAATTCATGTATTTGCTCCGGCCCGAGAGCCGCGTCGTCTTAGGGAACTCCGATATCATACACGTTGGCGTGCGCATCGCAAAGGGCACGATGGTCGCGTGCTACCACACCCAGGCCGACGTACCGCTTATTCTTTTCGACTTTGATCGCGCATGCACGCGAGCAGAGATACGCCCCACGGCCATCGGACCGCCGCGCAGTCGCGTCGCCGCGCCAGCCCTCCGGCGCGCGAACGAACCGAACGAGCGTCGCTTGCGCGAATCGACCGCGACAGCCCACGCACGTCCGAACGGGTCGGGTCGTCTCCGCTTGCGTTACGCGTCGCCGCCTTCGCGATGCGCCGGATCGAACATCTGGCGCTTGAACTCTTCGAGCTTGCGAATGAGCTCGGGATCGATCGCAGGCGTGCCATCCTGCGGTTCCGCCTCGGTGCCCTCTTCGACTTCGTCGCCCTCGACACCGACGGCAAGCCGCTCTTCGCGTTCCAGGAGATAGCGCGCGCGCGTCTCTTCGGCATCGGCTTCACTCGTAATATCGAGCCGCCAGCCGGTGAGCCGCGCCGCAAGCCGCACGTTCTGACCTTCGCGACCGATCGCAAGCGAGAGCTGGTAATCGGGCACGACGACGAGACCCACGCCTTCATCCTCGAAGAGTTCGACCGTGAGGACTTTCGCGGGCGCGAGAGCGTTATTGATGAAACTCACGACGTCGCTCGACCAGCGAATGATGTCGATCTTCTCACCGCGGAGTTCGTCGGAAACGCTCGCGATGCGGCTCGACTTCGGCCCCAGACACGCACCGACGGCGTCGACGTCTTGCCGGTGCGAATGCACGGCGACCTTCGAGCGGCTGCCGGGTTCGCGCGCGATCGCCATGATCTCGACGATGTTTTCTTCGATCTCCGGCACTTCGCGCTCGAGCAGACGCTGCACGAGACCTTCGGCCGCACGCGAGAGCACGATTTGCGGGCCTTTGTTCGTCTTGCGAACGTCGAGCACGAAGGCGAGAATGCGATCGTTGATGCGATAATTTTCGCGCGGCACTTGCTCGGAGAGCGGCAAGAGCGCTTCGGCTTTTCCGAGGTCGACGAACATGTTGCGCTGTTCGTAGCGCTGCACGGATCCGTTGACGAGGTCGTGCAGGCGCTGACTATATTCGTTGAAGATCGTGTCGCGTTCGGCTTCGCGAATACGCTGCACGATGACTTGCTTCGCCGTCTGCGCGGCGATGCGGCCGAAATCTTTCGGCGTTACTTCTTCATCGAAGAAGTCACCGGGCTCGTACTTCGAGCCCGCTTCTTTGCGCGAGACTTCGAGTTTGGGATCGGTGATTTCGTCGGCGACGACGCGACGATGGTAAACCTTGTATTCGCCCGTATCGCGATCGATCGAGACGATCGCGTTTGCTTCGCCACCAAAGTTTCGCTTGTACGCCGAGATCAGCGCAGCCTCGAGTGCTTCGAGCAGCATGTCGAAGGGAATCGCCCGCTCGCCTTGGAGGAGGCGCAGCGATTCGCGGAGCGTCGGTTCGTCCGGGGAAACTTTCGGTTTTGCTTTTGCTTTGGCAGCCATCAGCGTTTCTCTCGTCTTTCGTTCTTTGCGCGTTTGAGATCCGCGCGATAATCGTACTCGACGTTGGCGGATTTCACCATTTCGAGCGGGATCGGCAATTCGCCGGTGCGTTGTTCGAGGACGATCGCGTTGCCGCGAAGCCCGAGGAGCTTGCCGCGGTGGGTGTACTCGCTTTTGATGGGGAGCGTCGTTTTCACCAAGACGTTTTGATCGCGGAAGCGTTCGTAGTCGCCGGGTGTGAAAAGCGGGCGATCGATGCCCGCGGATTCGACTTCGAGCGTGTAGGGGTCGGGTTGGCTTTCCAGGAGATCGTTGAGGCGCGCGGCGATCCGGCCGCAGAGTTCGAGGTCGACCCCGCCCGGGCGGTCGACCATGAGACTGAGTTCGGTGTTGCGGCCCACACGCTTCGCCTTGTGCGCCACGATCTCGACCTCGCGAAAGTCTTCCTCGAATGGAAGTCCCCGCGCGGCAGCTTCAAACGCATCGGCTAGAGTCACGAGCCCCCGGACACAAACGAAGCGCGGGACAAATCCCACGCTTCTCGGTAACACTGTCGCGTATCGTACCATGCGAATCGCCGTCTCGCAACGTTGGGTCGACGCCCGGCAACATCTCACACAGCCACCCCTATAACGACATATTGATATACCACGTTATAGCGTGATATCGTTCGCGATATGGATGCGATTCGAAATCCGTACGTCCCCAATGCCGGCGCGGCCCCACCGACCCTCCCCGGCCGCGCGAGCCTCCTCGACGATTTTAACGTCGCCCTCGAACGCGTACGCCTCGGACGCTCGGCACGCAGCCTCCTCCCCTACGGTCTGCGCGGTGTCGGAAAAACGGTGCTGCTCCGTCGCTTCATCAAGGACGCCCGCGCAAAGGGGTACCTTACGGGCGTCGTCGAGGCCGACGACCGCGCGGATTTTATCGCCACGTTCTCCGAGCAACTCCGCCGCATTCTCTACGAACTCGACACGCCGTCGGCGGTTCAAGCGCTCGCCAAACGCGCGATGCGCATATTTAAGAGCTTTACGATTAAATTTGGCCTCGACGGGCTCAGTGTCGACATCGGCGTCGATGCCGAACGCGGCTTCGGCGACAGTGGCGATATCGGCATCGATCTCGGCACGCTCCTCGTCGCGATCGGCGAGGCCGCCCGCGCGCAAGAAACGGCCGTGCTCATCGCGATCGACGAAGTGCAATACGTCGGCAAGCCAGTCTTCGGCGCGCTCATCCGCGCGATTCATCTCGCAACGCAAGAGTCGCTGCCGATCCTCGTCGTCGCTACGGGTCTACCGCAGATCCTCGCCAATATCGGCGATGCGAAATCGTACGCCGAGCGTCTGTTCGATTTTCGAAAGCTCGGACCGCTCGATTACGATGACGCGCGCGAGGCGCTCGTCGCGCCGGCCCTTGCGGAGGGTGTCGCATTCGACGAAGACGCCGTCGCGCGCATCTTTGAAGCAACGCGCGGCTACCCGTTCTTTTTGCAAGAATGGGCGTACCGAGCATGGGATGCAGCGTCAGACGAACGCATCACGCTCGCGGACGCGGAATTCGGGGAATCCGTCGCGTTGCCGATGCTCGATGATGGATTCTTCGCCGTGCGATATCGGCGTTGCACGGGATCGGAACGCCAATATCTTCGTGCGCTCGCCGAACTCGGCGAGGGGCCGTATGCCGCGCGCGACGTCGCGGCGCTCCTGGGCAAGCCGCTTACGGGGCTCAGCGTGATGCGCGATCGGCTCATCAAGAAAGGCATGATCTATAGCGAGGAACCAGGCTCGATCGCATTTACCGTCCCGCTCTTCGATGCATACATGCGCCGCGTCGAGCCTGTCTTCACGGCCACGCGCTAGGCGAGTCACGCGTCGTTGCCGAATTTCGCTATTGCCGCTGCAGACGAAGACGATGATGTTATAACGCCCACACATGCGGACGACCGTCGCCGAACGTTCGATTCGCTGGCCGAATGCTGCGGGCGGATCCTCGCGCATCCGCGCATCGTAGGCTCGGAGAAGCTCGTCGCCGCTCATCGCTCCGCCGACGGCACGGCCCAATTGCGGCTGCGCGCGACGGCGTCGTGCCAGCGAGCCATCATCGCGGCGCGCGACGCGTCGTCGAGCTCGGGTTCGAAACGACGGTTTTCACGCCAATGCGCGCGGAGCGCATCGAGACCGGACCAAAAGCCGCATTGCAAGCCCGCCGCGTACGCGGCACCGAGGGCCGTCGCTTCGACGGTTCGGCCGCGCGCGACGGAGCGACCGAGCATATCGGCTTGAAATTGCATCGCGAAATCATTTGCCGATGCGCCACCGTCGACACGGAGTTCGGCGATCGGAGAACCCGCATCGGCTTCCATCGCGCATATGACGTCGACACTCTGGTACGCCATCGCTTCGAGCGCGGCGCGTGCGATATGCGCGCGCGTGACGCTGCGATCGAGGCCGACGATCGTACCGCGCGCGTACGGATCCCAGTAGGGCGCCGCGAGCCCCGCGAAAGCGGGCACGAAATACACGCCGCCATTATCGTCGACGGTTGCGGCGAGTGCCTCGATCTCACTCGAACGCTCGACGAATGCGAGCCCATCACGTAACCATTGCACGGCCGCGCCCGTAATGAAAATCGACCCTTCGAGCGCGTACGTCGCCTTCGTGCGTTCGAAGGCGAAGCCGAGCGTCGTGATGAGGCCGTGTCGGCTCGCAACGATGCGCGCACCGGTGTTGAGCAACACGAACGAACCAGTACCGTACGTATTTTTCGCGATACCCGGATCGAAGCCGCCCTGTCCGAGCAGCGCGGCATGTTGGTCGCCTGCGACGCCCGCAATCGCAATCGCCGTTGAAAATATACCCGGTGCGGTCGTGCCAAAATCCGCCGTGCACGGCAAGACCTCGGGTAAGATCGCGCGCGGAATATCGAAAATAGCGAGCAACTCATCGCTCCACTCGAGCGCGTGAATATCGAAGAGCAGCGTGCGCGATGCGTTCGTCATATCGGTCACGTGCCGCGCGCCACCCGTGAGCTTCCACACGAGCCACGAATCGACGGTGCCGAAGGCGATCTCACCCGCTTCCGCCCGCGCACGCAACCCAACGACGTGGTCGAGAAGCCACGCGATTTTCGTCGCGGAGAAATACGGGTCGACTACGAGACCCGTCTTCGCGGATACGATTTGATCGACGCCGCGCGCACGATACCGCGCGCACGCATCTGCCGTGCGCCGATCCTGCCACACGATCGCGTTTGCGACTGGCGCGCCGGTCGTCCGGTCCCAAAGGATCGTCGTTTCGCGCTGATTCGCGATGCCGATCGCCGCGATCTCCTCGGAGCCGACTCCGGCATCACGCAACGCATCGCATGCGGTCGCATGTTGTGCGGACCACATTTCGAGCGCGTCGTGCTCCACCCAACCCGGATGCGGAAAGTGTTGCGTGAATTCGCGTCGCGCGGATCCGACCGCAAGGCCCGCGCGATCGAAGACGATCGCGCGGGCGCTCGTGGTGCCGCAGTCGAGTGCGAGAATGAACGGCATGCGCGCTTAGAGCAACGCGGGAATATCGATCTCTTTCATCGAGCCGTGATCGACGATCTCCGCCTGCAACTGGAATTGCAAGTGCCCGGCAGGCGTGAGCCCACGTAGGCTCAGTGCCTGCTTCGATTTCGGCAACGACCGAACCGCGTCGGCAAGCTTTGCTCGAATCGCCACGGGATCGGTGACGTTATTTGCAAGCGACATCGCGCGCGCGAGGGCGTTCATGCCCATGTAATTGAAGACGACTTCGGAATTAGGCTCGCGATCTTTGCCGTATTTCTTTTCGTAGATCGCCTTGAAGCTCTGAACGCCCGGGCCGTTATAGCGATCGAACGGAAAGACGCCGACGGTTCCATCGAGCTTCGCGAGCGGCAAGACTTTCGCGACCTGTTCGAATTTCGATTGATCCATCATTACGAAGCCACCCATGTAGCCTTGATCGCGCGCGGCTTTCATCAAGAGCGCCGTCGGTTGCGAGGGGCCGCCGACGAGCATGACGTCGGGTTTATCGGCAAGTGCTTTACTAACGACGCCCGAGAAGTCGGCGGTCGTATTGTAATCGACCGCATTGTCGCCGAGCACCTCGCCGCCCGCCGATTTCCACGCTTCGCTGAAGCCGCTCTTCCATGCATTGCCGTACGCGGTCGTGGTCGGTAAGAGTCCCAGGCGTTTACCGAAGCGCTTCATCTCGAGTGCCGTCCAGGTTTTGAAGTACGAATCGTAGCGCGGCGGCATCATGAAGACGAGATTATCGTTCTGCCGTAAGATCGCGGGTTCGCTGGAATACGCCGCGAGCAAGAATTTCGGCGATGCTTTTTCGTTGAAACCTTCGAGCGCGAGTATGCCGCCGCTATGCGGACAGAAAACGATCGGGGTGTTGCTCTCTTGAACGAGCCGCTTCGCGTTGATCGCGGCTTCGTTCGGACGATATTGATCGTCGAGTGAGACCAGTTTGAACGTGTATTTCTTTCCACCCGCGCTGATGCCACCGTTGATGTTGAGTTCGTCGATGGCGAGTTCGATGCCGCGTTGCACGTCGGTGCCATATTGGGCCGCACCCCCGCTCAGAGGGCCCGTGAAGCCGATGTTAATGACGCTTGACGATTCCGCGCGGGCGAATCCCGTCGTGGCGAGCGCCGTAACGATCAATGCAGAGCCGAGGATCTTGAGTCTCTTCACTTCGAGTTTCCTTTAGGAGCTAAGCTCCGATGAACGCACGACGGACGTCGTCGTTCTGACGTAGGTGGGCGGCGGTACCTTCGAGGACGATGCGACCGTCGGAGATGACGTATCCTCGATGCGCGATGGCGAGGGCGGCGTACGCATTTTGCTCGGCGAGAAGCACCATCGTGCCCGTGCTATTGATGGCGGCGACCGCGGCGAGCGTTTGTTGCAAGACGAGCGGCGCGAGCCCGAGTGATGGCTCGTCGAGGAGCAAGAGTTTGGGGCGTGCCATGAGAGCGCGACCGATCGCGACCATCTGCTGTTGGCCGCCGCTGAGCGATCCCGCGGGCGCGCCGAGCTTCGCTTCGAGTGCGGGAAAGAGCGCGATGATCGATTCGAACGACTGCTTCATCGCGCGCCGATCGCGACGATGCACGTACCCGCCGAGCATCAGATTCTTTTCAACCGAGAGCTGTGGAAAGAGCTTGCGGCCTTCGGGACACTGCGCGATTCCATGCTCGACGATGCGACCCGCACGCATCCGTGCGAGATCTTCACCCATGAACGTCACCGTACCGGCGCTCGGTCGAACGAGGCCGCTGAGCACGCAGAAAAGCGTCGTCTTTCCCGCCCCGTTGCTGCCGAGTAGCGTCACGACTTCACCCGTCCCGATCGTGAGATCGACGTTGGAGAGCACGTCTGCGCTGCCGTACCGGACCGTGAGGCCGCGAACCTCAAGCAACGGTTTTCACGCCGAGATACGCTTCGATGACGAGCGGATCGGCCGAAACGTGTGCTGGCGTGCCGTCGGCGATCTTCTTCCCATGATGGAGCACGACGATCGCATCGGCGAGTCCCATCACGAGGTGCATTTTGTGCTCGACGAGCGCGACGGTACATCCCGACGCCGCGATCTTGCGAATGAGCAACGCATGCTCGCCCATCTCCTCGTGACTCACGCCCGCGACGGGTTCGTCGAGCAACATCAGCTTGGGTCGACCGGCATAGGCGATCGCGAGTGAGAGCCGGCGCTGCGCTTCTTGCGAGAGTTCCGTCGCCATGCGCGCGGCGTGATGCTCGAGCCCGACGAACGCGAGTGCTTCGCGCGCGCCCTCGCGACACGCTCGCAAATCGCGACGATGTTGCGGCGTGCGAAAGATCGCATCGACGACGGTGCTCCGCGCATGTTGGCGCGTTCCGACGATGACGTTATCGATCACCGAGAGATTACGAAAGAGCGCCGTCGCTTGAAACGTGCGCGCGATGCCGAGTCGAGCGGCTCGGTAGTCGGGCGTGCCGGTAATATCGTCGCCCGCAAATGCGAGCGTCCCGCTCGTCGGGCGCGTGTGTCCGCTAATGAGGTTGAAGCACGTCGATTTGCCCGCGCCGTTGGGACCGATAATCGCCGTGATCTTGTTCGGGGCGATATCGAAACTGACGTCGTCGACGGCGAGCAGGCCGCCGTAGCGTTTGGTAAGGTTGCGAACCTCCAAGAGCGCCGCGTCGATCACGACGACACCTTCGATTCGGTAGCGCTGGATATCGGCGCTTCGAACCGATCGTGCGAACGCGCGCGCGAACGAAATCGATCGACCGCGCTCGTGATGCCACCCGGAAGATAGATGACGAGCAAGATGAGTGCGGGCCCGAAAACGAGCATGCGATATTTTTCGAACGACTGTAAGAATTGCGAGAGCGTGGAGAGTAACAGCGTGCCGACGATCGGGCCAGCCGTACTTCCAAGCCCACCGACGATCGCATAGAGCAACATGTTGAACGTCACATCGGTCTGCGTCGTCTCGGGCCCAAGAAATCCGACGTAGGTCGCGTAGAGCCCGCCCGCGAGTCCCGCGAGCACGGTCGCGACCACGAAGGCGAGTCGTTTCGCGCCGGTTACATCGATGCCGACCGCGCGCGCGAGATCTTCGTTGCCCGCAAGGGCGAGCAGCGTGCGGCCGAACAGCGAGTGCCGGATCGCGGTACAGATGGCGATCGCGACGAGGAGGAACACGTAGACGAGTTCGTACTTGGGAATCGCATCATCGAACGAGATCGACCCGATGTGGCCTGCCGATGGAATATTGACGATACCGATGTTTCCGCCCGTGAGCCACTGCCAATTCGTGAGCACGATATTGATCATCACGCCGATCGCCGCGGTGAAGATCGCGAAGTAGTTCCCGCGCGTCCGCAGTGAGAGTGCGCCGACCGCGTATCCGAAGGCACCCGTGACGACGCAACCGATCGCGAGTGCCGGCCAAAACGGCATGCTCGCACGCGTCGTCAGCAATGCGACGATATAGGCACCGATGCCGTAAAAGGCCGCATGGCCGAGCGAGAGCTGACCCGCGTATCCGAGGATGACGTTGAGGCCGTAGACCGCGATCGCGGTGATGTAGCCATCGACGATGACCTGTTGATAGTACGGATTGTGGATGAAGAACGGCAACACGAATCCGACGACGATCGCGACGGCGACGACGACTCTCGAAGCGCCAAAACGAGCGGTCACGTCGCTCTCGTAAAGAGGCCCGTCGGCTTGATCGCAAGGATGATGACGAGCAACCCGAAGGCGACGACGTCTTGATAGCTCGTCGAAATGTACGCAGCGGAAAAACTCTCGGCAAACGCAAGAATGAACGCGCCCGCAATCGCTCCGGGAATACTCCCCATGCCACCGAGGACGATGACCGCGAACGCCTTGAGCAAGACGACGAATCCCATCTCGGGGAAGATGAGGCTAATCGACGCGATGAGCGTGGCCGCCGCCGCCGCGAGACCCGAGGAAATCGCGAAGACGAGTGTCGCGACGCGGTCGGCGTCGATCCCCACGAGTGAGGCACCCGCCGGGCTTTGCGCGACCGCTTCGATCGTCGATCCGAGCAACGTGCGTTTGAGAAAATAAAAGAGCGCACCCATCAAGACGAACGCTGCCGCGATGACGATGAGCTGTTGTTGCGTGGCGATGAAACCGAAAAGGTTGACGACCTTATCGTAAGGCGTCGGCAGGACGCGAAAATCCGATCCCCAGATCAAGCGCGCGACGGCTTCGAGGAAAAAGAGCAACCCGATCGCCGCGATGATTGCATTGACTTCGGGTGCTTTCCGAAGGGGTCGAAAGACGACACGTTCGACGACGGCTCCGAGTACGGCGAGGCAGACGACCGCAAGAATCATCGCGGGCCAATACGGCGCATGCAAGACGGTGATCGCCGCAAACGCCGCATACGCACCGAACATATAGAGATGACCGTGAGCGAAGTTCGGAATACCCATCGTCCCGTACACGAGTGCGAGCCCGAGTGCGACGAGCGCGTAGATACTTCCGAGAACGAGCCCGTTGAGCAATTCCTGAAAGAAGAAATGCACTCGCGGACGTCCCTTACCGCACGCGCCGCGCGCCGAATCGCAAATGAGCCCGGTTGCGAAAATCATTCCCGTAGCATGTCTTCATAGGAGGGGCGGATGGCGCGCTACGACACCGACTTCCTGGAGGCGATTAGCACCCAGAAGCGGTCAGCCACCCCGCTGCGGCGGGGCCGTCGGCAACCCGCCCTCGGGCGTAAATTCTTCACCGCCGCACGGCCCGAAGGTATATCCGCCCTGCGGATGTGTGCTGCCGGGAACGCGTTGGACTTTCCATCCCGTGCAGATCTCGATCCCGAAGATGCGCTGCCGTTTGAGGATGTACACGATTGCGGGCGAACCGCCGTCCAACGGCGTCCCGCCTTGCTTCACGACTTTAATAACTTTCGCGAGAACGGCGGGCGGTGGTGCGGCTGCAGCATAGTACTCGGCTTGCGCCGCCTCGATCGCAACCTTGATATCGTTCG
>JANYGA010000268.1 GCA_025359485.1 Rhodospirillales bacterium
TGCGAACGTCGACCGCGGTCGCACCGCGCGCGGTTGCGAAGATCGGATTGAGATCGACTTCGCTGATCTCCGGGAAATCGGTGACCAGCGCCGAGACGTTCTCGACGATCGTCGCGAGTGCGTCGCGATCGACGGGTTCGGAGCCACGCACGCCCTTGAGCATTTGGGCCGCCGCAATACCGTCGAGCATCGAGAGGCCGTCTTCGTGCGTCGCGGGGGCGAGACGGAACGTAACGTCCTTAAGGACTTCGACGAGCACGCCGCCGAGACCGAAGGCGACGAGTTTGCCGAAACTCTGATCCGTCACGGCACCGACGATGACTTCTTGGGCGCCGGTCGGCAACATCTGTTGCACCTGCACGCCCGATATATCGGCGTCGGCTTTGTAGGCCTTCGCACTCCGAACGATCCGCTCGAAACCAGCGCGCACGCCCGCGGCATCCGTCACGCCGACGATCACGCCGCCCGCTTCGGTTTTATGCAGAATGTCGGGCGAGACGATCTTGAGCACGACGGGATATCCCATCTTCTCCGCAAGTGAGACGGCGGCATCGGCGGTCTCACCGAGGCCTTCTTGCGGGACGGGAATGCCGTACGCGTCAGCGACGATTTTCGCTTCAGGTGCCGAAAGCGCCTGACGCTTATCGCGGCGCACGTCCGCAAGCACGTTGCGGACGGCGGCCTGATCTCTAACGGTTCGTTCGAGTAACACGGTTCGCTCCTATAAAACTCCGGCTGCTTGAAGTTCCGCGACGCTCGGGCCGACGTGGCCGATCTCGCGCAAAATTTCCGCAGAATGCTCGCCGAGCAACGGCGATGCGACGATGGTGACGGGCGTGTCGGAAAGCACGAGCGGGCAGCCGACGGTTTTGAACGCGCCGCGCTCGGGGTGGACGACCGTCGAAATCATGCCGCTCGCGTTGAGCGACGGATCGTCGATGAGGTCTTCCGTGCTCAAGATCGGGCCGCACGGGACGTCGATCGCGTTGAGCTTTTCGAGAACTTCGTATTTCGTGTGTTCGATCGTCCACGCTTCGACGGTTCCGAAGACTTCGTCGAGATGCTTGATGCGCGCTTCGGGCGTCGCGTACGCGGGATCGGTAACGAGCTCTTCGCGACCGATCGTCTTTGCGAGGCCGGCCCACACTTGCGGCTGGATGATGACGTACACGTAATCGTTCGCGCCGCCGCCTTTCGTTTTCACCGCGGCACCGGGCTGACCGCCGCCCGACGCGTTGCCCGAACGCGGCACGTACGACCCGAAGGTCTCGTTGGGATATTCCGTGAGCGGTCCCGCGGCCAATCGCTGCTGATCGCGAAACTTCACGCGGCAAAGGTTGAGGACTGAATCTTGCATCGCGACTTCGACGCGCTGGCCGCGGCCAGTGTGCGTGCGCTGCAAGAGTGCGGCGAGGATCGCTGCGACCATGTGGATACCGCTGCCCGAGTCGCCGATCTGCGCGCCCGTGCTCGTGGGCGGGCCGTCTTCCCAACCCGTCGTACTCATCGCACCGCCCATCGCCTGCGCGACGGTTTCGTACGCTTTGAAATCGACGTGCGCGCCCGGGCCGAAGCCCTTGATCGACGCGTAGATCATGTTCGGATTGAGCTTTTGGATCGCTTCCCACGTGAAGCCCTGACGATCGAGCGCACCCGGCCCGAAATTCTCGACGAGAACGTCGCAATGCCGGATGAGTTTACGAAAAATCTCTTTGCCGTCTTCGGACTTCGTATTGAGCGTGATGCTGCGCTTGTTGCAATTGAGCATCGTGAAATACAGGCTATCGACATCGGGCTTGTCGCGCAACTGGCCGCGCGTGATATCGCCGCGGCCGGGCAATTCGACTTTGATGACGTCGGCACCGAGCCAGCCGAGGATCTGCGTGCACGATGGGCCGGCCTGAACGTGCGTCATGTCGAGGATGCGCACGCCGTCGAGGGCGGGGCGGACGGACTTGCCGTTTTGCTTTTCAGTCATTATCGCTTATTCGCTACTTGTACATCGTTTGATTTTCGGTGCCGGGCGCGTACGCATCGGGATCGAGCCACACGTTGATCACGGCACAGGTGCCCGATTCGCGCGCGCGCTGCAGGGCCGGTGCGATCTGTGCGGGGTCGTGGACGGCCTCGCCGTAGACGCCGAGCATGTCCGCGAACTTCTCGAAGTTGACGTCGCCAAGGTAGTTGCCGACGTTGCCGCGCTCTTTGCCGTATTTCGCGATCTGTCCGAAGCGGATTTGGTTCATATATGAATTATTTCCGACGATCGCGATATACGGTGCCTTCTCGCGGATGGACGTCTGCATGTCGAATGCCGTCATCGCAAACGACCCGTCGCCGAAGAGCGTGACGACCTCGCGCTTGGGATGCACGAGCTTTGCCGCGAGTGCGAACCCCGTGCCGACGCCGAGCGTTCCGAGCGGACCCGGATCCATCCACAGGCCCGGACCTTTGGGGCGCACGACGTTGCCCGCGAACGTGACGACGTCGCCGCCGTCTCCGATGAAGATCGTGTTGTCGGTGATGAACCGATCGATCTCGTATGCCAGGCGATACGGGTGGATGAGCGCCGAATTATTGAGCAGCTTCGGCATGCGGGCATCCACGGCCGCGGTCTCTTTCGCGCGCAGCTCCGCGACCCACGGATCGCGTGCGCGCGCGCCGTTGCCTGCGGCGTGGCCGCTCGTGGCTTGCAAAACGGCGCTCAAAATCGCGCCGACGTCGCCCACGAGACCGAGCGCAATGTCGCGATTGCGACCGACGTTCGCATACCCCATGTCGATCTGCACGACGATCGGTGCCTTGAGGCTCTTGCCATAGCCCAGTCGGAAGTCAAACGGTGTCCCCACGACGATCGTGAGATCGGAATCTTTGAACGCGTCGCGGCGCGTGAGTTGCAGCGCGAGCGGATGATCCTGGCCGAGCGTACCGCGACCCGCACCGTTCATATACGTCGGGATGTTGAGCTTCTCGACGAACTCTTTGGCGATCGCCGAGGCGCGACACGTCCAGACTTGCTGGCCGAGCATGATCACGGGTTTTTTCGCGCGTACGATCATGTCGGCGAGCGTCTCGATATCGTTTGGATCGCCGATGCTCTTGGTCGACGCGCGATACCGTCCCGGCGTCGGAACGACGGCTTTGGAGATATCGACCTTATCGTCGAGCACGTCGCGCGGAATCTCCAGAAACGACGGGCCGAAATTTCCATTGAACGACTCGCGTGCCGCCATCGCGATAAAATCCGCGCAGCGCGCCGTGGTCGGCACGCTCGAAGCAAATTTCGTAATGCCCTTCATGATATCGACGTGCGGTAAGTTCTGCAGACCGAGCATGTGATGTTGCGCGCCCGCGGTCTGGCCGCCGATGAGCAGCATCGGGCTCTCCGCGCGAAACGCATTTGCGACGCCCGTCACGGCGTTGGTCGTGCCCGGCCCCGCGGTAACGACCGCGCACCCGAGGCCGCCCGTCATGCGCGCGTAGCCGTCGGCCGCGTGCGCTGCAACCTGTTCGTGCCGCGTGTCGACGATGCGAATGCCTTCATCGATGCAGCCGTCGTAAATGTCGATGATGTGGCCGCCGCACAACGTGAAGATCGTATCGACGCCTTCGTTTTTGAGCGCCTTTGCAACGAGGTGTCCGCCGCTGATTTTTTCCGGCGCGATGTCGTCGATGGGGGGAAGCGGATGCGTTTTGGGGGCGATGATCGCCATGAGAACTCCTTAGAATTACAGCGCGACGGCGACGCGGTCGAGTGCGCGTGCGATCAGAGATGGAATTTCGCTCGGGCGATCCGCGACGGGGACGCCACTGGCAGCGAAGGCTGCGAGTTTGCTTTCGGGCGTGCCGAAGGAGCCCGAAATGATCGCGCCCGCATGGCCGAGGCGTTTGCCCGCGGGTGCGGAGCGGCCGCCGATAAACGCAACGACGGGCTTATCGCGCATGTGCGCGTGGATAAATGCCGCGGCATCTTCTTCATCCGTGCCGCCGATCTCACCACAGACCACGACGGCCGCGACTTGATCGCCACGCGTTATGCCGCCGAAAATATTGATGAACATCGCTTTCACGCCGCCGCCGAGGTCGAGAAAGTTTGCAGCGGCTCCACCGGCGATCTTAATCGCATCCATCGTTCCGCGGCGCGCTGATCTTCATCGGCATCGCTTTCCGTATTCCAAGCCGCGAGTTCGGGATGACGCGCGAGCCCGCTATCGTCGAGTTCGACTTTCGCATCGGATGCGTAGACATCGCCGTCGACGGTCAACACGAGCGGATTGATTTCTACGAGCGTCGCGCCGTAGGTCATGAAGACGTCATAGAGCGCGGATACGATCGATGCGAAACGCTTATGAAAACCGGCCGGCAACTTCGCACGAAACGCGAGCCCTCGGGCGAGGAATGGAGAGAAGCCGACGTTGGTATCGATCCACGCTTTGGCGATCGCGTCCGGTCGGTGCTTCGCGACGTCTTCGACGTCCATGCCGCCTTCGGCAGACACGATGACGACGGGCCGTTTGGTCGCACGATCGATCGCGATCGAAACGTAGGCTTCGCTCGCAATCGCGAGTTTACGTTCGACCAACAGCGAGGTGACGCGTTCGCCATCGGGATTCTGTGCGTTGCGGATGACGAGTTGCAAGAGCGATTCGCTCGTCGCGCGTGCGTCCTCCGCCGTGTCGACGAATTTAATTCCCCCGGCCTTGCCGCGGCCTCCAACGAGGACCTGACTTTTGAGAACCCACGAACCCGGGTTATCGCAAACGAAATGTTCGGCTTCGGCCGCCGTCGTCACGTGCGCTCCGGGCGGCACGGCAATGCCGACACGACGGAGCGATT
This sequence comes from Rhodospirillales bacterium, assembly GCA_025359485.1. Lineage (GTDB taxonomy): Bacteria > Vulcanimicrobiota > Vulcanimicrobiia > Vulcanimicrobiales > Vulcanimicrobiaceae > JANYGA01. Next base: position 4,837 of record JANYGA010000268.1, read on the forward strand.
CTTTTCCCCGGAATTCCAGAAGTTTCAACGTCGCCTCAGCCTTCGTTGAGAATTCCACCGGCCTCGGCATTCAGTATTTGGCATACCAAACTGGTGGGTGCCCTGACGTTACTCCAGGCCTGGGTCAAAGTAAAGGTTCTCCGGAAACTTTTTTTCATAGAGAAAACGCGAGAAGAAACGCACCTACGGCATTCTGCACCTATCGAACGTGTAACCGTCGTCATCGCGTATCGCGACGACGTCACTTCAGATATGTAGCGTTTTGCTCGATATGCCGGGCGAGATCGAGCGCGTGCTCGCGCACGAGCCGTTCGGCGAGGTCGGCGTCGCGCGATTCGAGTGCCTCGATGATTTCCATATGATGCATGATGGAGCGCTCGAAGCGGCGGTCTTCGGTAATCGTCCGGTGCCGGATGGCGCGCATGTGAACGAATAGCGTTTTAGCCGTCTCGAACAGCGTCGCGCACTGCGAGAGTTCGAGAATGCGTTGGTGGAATGCGAGATTTGAATCGGAATACTCATCGATATGCGTCTCGACGCCATCGCTGCCGGAGAACGTCGCGAAGAGTTCGCGCAGCGATGCGATCTGCGCATCGGTCGCGCGCTCGACCACGAGTCGCGCGGCAAAACTCTCGAGCGCGGCCCACACCGTGATGACCTCGACGATTTCAACTTTGGTTTTGCGTACGACGAAGACGCCGCGACGCGGAATATTCTTGACGATCCCGTCATTTTCCAGACGTAGCAATGCCTCGCGAATCGGCGTCCGGCTCACGCCGAGTTCTTGCGCGAGATGGCGCTCGTCGAGACGCACTTCTTCGTCGGAATCGTAGATGTGCATGTTTGCGATGGCACTACGAAGCGCTTCGTAAGCTTTGAGGCGAAAACTAAAATCCGTTTCGAGCGGGGCGACGCGCAGCGTGCCGCCGTTCACGCGCGTGTGCTCATGCGAGCGCTGCGAGCGTATCCGCGCCGAGAAATTGGTTGCGAAGCGTACCGATTTCATCGACGCACACCTCGACCGTGCTCCCGGGCTTCATCTTTCCGACGCCAACCGACGTCCCGCACGCGATGACGTCGCCGGGAACGAGCGTCATGTCGGCGGAGATCGAGCGCACGATGTCGACCGGCGCAATCGTCATATCGGATACGGGCATATTCTGCCGTTCGGTCCCATCCAACATGGTACGGATCACGAGCGAACCGACGTCGAGACCGGTCGCAATCGCGGGTCCGAAAACGCCGAATCCGTCGAAACTCTTCGAACGCGACCACTGCGCGAATGACGGATCGGCATCGAGAAGATCGATCGCCGTGACGTCGTTGACGCACGTATATCCGAAGATCGCGGCGGCCGCATCGGCTGCATTTGCATTCGAGCAACGTTTGCCGATGACGATGCCGAGCTCGCCCTCGAAGGCGACGCGACCCGCATACGATGCCGGTGTGCGAATGGGTTCGCCCACCGCGAGAAACGAACTCGGGGCTTTGAAAAAGTAGAGCGGATGGGTCGGGCGCGCGAGCCCGAGTTTCGTTGCGAGCGCTCCGAAATTATTCCACAGTCCGATCATTTTTGTTGGCACGCACGGTGTCAGCAGCCGAACGTCGGCTGCCGCAAACGTGTCGCCCGTGGGTCGAGCAGAACCATCGAACATATCGCCAGAGAACGCGACGATGGTCTCGCCCTCGAGCTTTCCGAAGCCGTCCTCCCCCGATCGAGCGAAACGCACCCATCGCTCGACGGCCATCACGCGCCCACGACGAGCTCGCGCGCGCGCAGACGATCGTTCGCAATGCGCTGCGTCGTCGTGTCGAGCAGTTTCGTCAACGCATAGACGTGACGGGTGGCCGAAACGGGCAAATCCAAGAGCCCGCCGATCTCGACGACGGCCCCGACGATGCAGTCGATTTCGAGCGCTCGACCCGCTTCGATATCTTGCAGCGTCGACGTTTTATGCGCGCCGACGCGACGCGCGCCGTCGATGCGCTTGTCGATCGATATGTCGAGATGGACGCCCAACCGTCGCGCGATCGCGTACGATTCTTCCATCATCTCGCGCAGGAGCGGTTCGACGAGCCGGTCCGTCGCCATGTCTTCGAGCGTCGCGCGCGTCAACGCACTAATCGGATTCAAACACACGTTGCCGAGCAGTTTGATCCACACGTCGCGACGGAGATCGGTCTCGATCGGTGCCTTGAGGCCGCCCTCGACGAACGCTGCCGCGATCGCCTTGAGCTCGGGCGACACTTCGCCGCTTGGATGTCCGAGCGAAAAGCGCGTACCCTCGATATGCTTGATGACGCCCGGTTCGAGGATCTCGGTCGAACAGTAGACGGCGCACCCGATCACGCGCTTGGGATCGAACGCTTTCGCGAGCAATCCGCCGGGATCGACGGTCTGAAGCACGGTTCCCTCGAGCGGGCCGCCGTGTTCTTGGAAGTACCACCACGGAACGCCGTTCTGCATCGCGATGACCTGGGTGTTCGGTCCCATGCACGAAGCCATCGCGGGCAGCATCGCTGCGATCTGATGCGCTTTGAGTGCGATGATGAGGCAATCGACGACGCCGATTTCGGAACAGTCGTCGGTTGCGACCGGACGCGCGTGAAAATCTCCACGTGCGCTAAGCACCGAGACGCCGCGCTCCTGCATCGCGCGAAGGTGTGGACCGCGGGCGACGAGCGTCACGTCCGAACCCGCGCGCGCGAGTGCCGCACCGACGTATGCGCCGATGGCTCCAGCGCCGATTATGGCAAATCGCATGTAAGGGCAACTCCTCTTCGTGCAAAGGGGCATTTAGTGAGATGGATTTTGGTATATCCCCTTCTCAACTGAGGAAAAAAGTATCGCCCCTAGCGGACGGGTATTCAAGTCCTTGATCGCAATTGGGCGGTTGGTATCCACGTACACGTAGCAAGGGGTCATAAATTCAAGCGGTTCTCGGCAGTCTTATAGGATACGGCATCCTAAGTACTTGACGGCATCCTTGCTCGTTGCCTAGCATAGCGGCAGATGGCAGTGCGTTCGGTTTCAAGCAAGCTCCCGAGTTTGCGCGGGCAGCTGGAACGGCCGCGGTCCTTGCGCGAGCAAGTCTACGATCGCCTCCGAGCCGCGATCCTTTCGGGCGAACTCGCTCCAGGCGCACCCGTAATCGAAGCCGAGATCGCGGCGAAACTCGGAGCGAGTCGCACGCCGGTACGCGAAGCGCTCCGTCGCCTCGAGACCGAGGGGATGCTCGAACCGCGCGGCGCTCGCGGAAGCGTGGTGCGCGAACTCAAGCGCGACGAAGTCGAGTGCATATTTGAAATACGCGAATCACTCGAAACGCTTGCAGCGCGTCGCGCGTCGCGACGCATGAACGATCTCGATCTCACGGAGTTCGAGCGCATCGTCGAGCGGATGCAAAAAAGTGTCGACGACCCGAGCGAAATGGAACGGCTCGATACGCGCTTCCACGATCGCATCCTCGCACTCGCCGAAGGTCAACGCCTCAAACGAATGCTCAGCGACCTCCGCGCCGATATCTTGCCATGGCGCTTTATCGCACTCGCGACGGCCGCGCGTCGTCAAGCATCGGCGGAAGAGCACGCCGCAATCGTGAACGCCTTGCGCGTCAAAGACGAACGCGCCATCGTTACCACGATGGCGCATCACATCATCAACACCAAACGCGCCGTCCTCGCTCAGAGCGACGACGCCTAGCGATTAGACGGTCGCGTGATCCGGCGCGACCGCGTGATCTGCCATCATCTCGAGCGCGCGTACCATCGCCGAATGATCCCAATTCGCGCCGCCGTGAGCGGTGCACGAATTGAAGAGTTCCTGACACGTTGCGGTGTTGGGGAGCGACAATCCGAGCTCGCGCGCGCCGGCGAGCGCGAGGTTGAGATCTTTTTGATGTAGTGCGATGCGGAAGCCCGGATCGAACGTGCGATCGATCATGCGCTTTCCGTGAACTTCGAGAATGCGCGACGATGCGAAACCGCCCATGAGCGCATCGCGGACCTTTGCGGGATCGGCGCCAGCCTTCGATGCGAACAGCAGCGCTTCGCCGACCGCTTCGATCGTCAATGCGACGATGATTTGGTTGGCAACTTTCGTCGTCTGCCCGTCGCCGTTGCCGCCGACGAGGGTGATGTTCTTGCCCATCTTTTCCAGAAGCGGCTTGATGCGTGCGAACTCTTTCTCGGGTCCGCCCACCATGATCGTGAGCGACGCGGCCTTCGCGCCGACTTCGCCACCGGAGACGGGCGCGTCGAAATACGAGCAGCCGAGCTCGCCGATTCGCGCTGCAAATTTTTTCGTTTCCGTCGGCGAAATCGAACTCATATCGACGACGACTTTTCCGGGAGTCAAGCCTTCGGCAACGCCCCCGGGACCGAAGAGCGCGGCTGCGACGTCGGGCGTGTCGGGAACCATCGTGATGATGATGTCGCTCTTCGATGCGACGTCTTTGCTCGAATCGCAGACCGTGCCGCCGCCCGAAACGAGTTCTTCGGGTATCGGACCGATCGTGTGCAGGAAGAGCGTGTGTCCCGCCGCCTGCAAGTGGCCCGCCATCGGCCGTCCCATGATACCGAGTCCGATGAAACCAATATTGCTCATACGGTCGTCGCTCCTATTTGCCGACGTGCGGCGAGTTCAAGTAAGATGTCGCCCATCCGAGGCCACTCGTCGTGCCGCTTGCCGGCACGTATTCGCACCCGATCCAACCCGTATAGCCGATGTCGTCTAAGACGGTGAAGAGAAAGGGATAGTTAATTTCACCCGTTCCCGGCTCGTGACGACCCGGATTATCGGCGAGTTGAACGTGTCCGATGCGCGCGATATGATTGCGCAGCGTTGCGCCGAGTTCGCCTTCCATCCGCTGCATGTGGTAGATGTCGTACTGCAACGCCAGATTTTTCGATGCGACCTCATCGAAAAGCGCGAACGCCTGCTGCGATCCCGAGAGAAAGAATCCCGGAATATCGTAGGTGTTGATCGCTTCGACAACGAGGGCGATGCCTTCGCGCTCGAGTGCTTCTGCGGCGAAACGCAAATTGCTCACGCACGTGGCGTGTGCGTCGGCGTGAGCGACGCCCGGAGGAACCTTGCCCACGAGCACGTTGAGACGCGTGCACCCAAGCGCCTTCGCGTACGAAATCGCTTTTGGAATGCCGGCGCGAAATTCTTCGACGCGATCGGGGTGGCATGCGATGCCGCGATCGCCCGCCGCCCAATCGCCCGATGGAACGTTGAAGAGCACTTGTTCGAGACCGGCGTCGTGTAGCGCGCGCGCGACGTCGGCTTCGGGATGTTCGTAGGGCGAGAGATACTCCACGCCCCCGAATCCCGCGCTCGCCGCCGCTGCAAAGCGTTCGAGAAACGGGTGCTCGGTAAAGAGCATGGAGAGATTTGCTGCGAACTTCGGCATTTAAACGAGTTGCAGTTCGGGCGTGGCGACCGCGGAGCCGTCGAGAATCTCTTCGTACTCTTTGATGTTGTTGATCTCGCCGCCCATGGCGATATTGGTGATGCGTTCCGTGATGACTTCGACGATGACGGGTACGCCGATTTGCTCGGATTCGCGCTGCGCCCAGGCGATCGCATCGGCGATCTTCTCGGGATCGAACACGCGAATCGCGCGGCAGCCCATGGACTCTGCGGCCTTGACGTGATCGACGCCGTACTCGCCGATTTCCGGAGCGTTGACGTTCTGGAAGCTCAGCGACACTTCGTAATCCATCTGGTACGGGAGCGACGCTTGGCGGATCAGTCCGAGATACGCGTTGTTGAGCAAGATCATCACGAACGGGACTTTGTATTGCGCCGCAACCGCGAGTTCTTCGATCAAGAATTGCAACGAGTAGTCTCCGACGATGCCGACGACTTTCTGCTTCGGATTCGCGAGTTTCGCACCGGTACACGCCGAGACTTCCCAGCCCAGTGGCCCCGCCTGACCGCAGACGATGTAGTGGCGCGGTTTGTTAACCTTTTGCAGTTGGCCCGAAAGAATTTGGTAGAGACCGATCGCGGTGACGAACTGCGTATCGTCGTCGAAGGCCTTGTTGACTTCCTGAAAGACGCGCTGCGGTTTGACGGGCGTGTTGCCGAAATCCGTGCGGCGAAGCATCGTGCGCTTGCGCTCTTGCACCGTGGAAACCCAGTCCTCGCGCGACGGCATCTGGCCACGACGGTTGCGTTCGCCCGCTTCGGCGACGAGCGCTTCGAGGGCGAGACCGGCATCGGCGACGATCCCGAGATCGGGACTGAAGACGCGGCCGATCTGCGTCGGCTCGATGTCGATGTGCACGAACTTTCGATCGCCCGTGTAGACGTCGACGCTGCCCGTGTGGCGATTCGCCCAACGATTACCGATGCCGATAACGAAATCGCTGTCGAGGAAATTCGCGTTGCCGTAGCGATGTTGCGTCTGCAAACCGACCATGCCCGCGTTGAGCGGATGGTCGTCGGGGATCGTACCCCAACCCATGAGGGTCGGAACGACGGGCGTATTGGTGAGCTCGGCAAACTTGATGAGGTCTTCGTGCGCGTTTGCGTTGATGATGCCGCCGCCTGCGACGATGAGCGGACGTTTGGCCGCGAGCAAGAGGTCGAGCGCTTTCGCAATCGCTTTTTTGCCGGGACGCGGGCGCTCGACGGGGAGCGGCTCGTCGGCTTCGTCATCGTAGTTGATGATCTCGCGTTGCACGTCGATCGGAAGATCGATGTGCACGGGACCCGGGCGACCCGAACGCATCAGTTGGAACGCCTTACGGAAAACGTACGGCACTTGTGCGCCTTCCATTACGGTAACGGACCATTTCGTGACGGGCGCGACGATGGCCGCGATGTCGACCGCTTGGAAATCTTCTTTGTGGAGCTTCGCGCGCGGCGCCTGACCCGTGATGCACAGGATCGGAATACTATCCGCCATCGCCGAGTAGAGGCCGGTCACCATGTTGGTTCCGGCGGGACCCGACGTGCCTAAGTTGACGCCGATCTTCCCCGGGTACGCGCGCGTGTAGCCTTCGGCCGCATGCGAGCCGCCCTCTTCGTGGCGCACGAGAATGTGGCGGATGGTGCCGTCGTTCTTGAGCGCTTCGTACAGCGGCAAAATCGCGGCGCCGGGAACGCCGAAAACGAGATCGACACCCTCGCTTTTCATGACACGAACGGCAGCTTCCATGGCGGTCATCTTGGGCATAGTCAGAGCTCCTGCTTCAAACAAAACAGTGTATACGGGATACCGTATGCGGTTTCGCAACGATATCAGGAGGACCGGTTCCGGTCAAGGCCTGCGCGGTTGGTTCGACGGGCCCGCTGCCAGAAAATTCCGCCTCGCGAAAAGACGGACGGCAACGGGAAAGCAAATGGCCGCGCGACGCCACCCGAGCGACGTGCGCCGTGTTGCACCGGCCATGAGTACGCTTGAAAAAACGGCCCTCGCCACGAAGGGCTACGTCGCACCCAAATTCGGTGCACCGCTCGAACCCTATGCGTTCGAACGCCGCGCGCCACGCGCGAGCGACGTCGTCATCGACATCAAATTCTGCGGCATCTGCCATTCCGACATCCACCAGGTGCGCGACGAGTGGGGCGGGTCGCAATTCCCGATGGTCCCCGGCCACGAGATCGCCGGCATCGTTTCGAGCGTCGGCGAAAGCGTCACGACGTATAAGGTCGGCGACCGCGTCGGCGTCGGCTGCTTCGTCGATTCGTGTCGCGAGTGCGAACAGTGCCTCGCCGGCCTCGAACAGTTCTGCCTCAAGGGCATGATCGCAACCTATAACGGCAATGAAAAAGACGGCACGCCGACCATGGGCGGCTATTCCGCTACGATCGTCGTCGACGAAAAATACGTGCTGCGCATTCCCGAGAATCTTCCCCTCGACGCAGCCGCGCCATTACTCTGCGCCGGCATCACGCTCTACTCACCGCTCAAACATTGGGGTGCGGGTCCGGGCAAAAAAGTCGCGATCATCGGCTTCGGCGGCCTCGGCCATATGGGCGTAAAACTCGCGCACGCCCTCGGCGCCGACGTCACCGTGCTCAGCCAAAGCTCGAGCAAAGAAGCCGACGGGAAGCGCATGGGCGCGACGGCATACCATGCGACGTCGGATCCGGCGACCTTCGAAAAGCTCGCGGGTTCGTTCGATCTCATCGTCAATACCGTCTCGGCAGCGCTCGACTGGAATCAGTACGTCTCGTTGCTCAAACCGAGCGGTACGATGGTCGTCGTCGGCATTCCCGATGCGCCGATTCCGATCGCCGCATTCGCTCTCGTGATGGGGCGTCGCTCCATCGCGGGCTCGCTCATCGGCGGTATCGCCGAGACGCAAGAGATGCTCGATTTCTGCAGCAAGCACGGCATTACGAGCGAGATCGAAGTCGTCGCGGCGAAGGACATCAACGCGGCGTACGATCGCGTCGTCAAGAGCGACGTGCGCTACCGCTTCGTCATCGACATCGCGACGCTGTAGGGCGACATCTGTAGCCATCGCGTCGCACTCGGAGAAGCGGTACGCTTTCTCCGAGTCGGCGCGATCGACGCGCGGGAGCGCGCGTCTCGATAGCGTAAGCGCGCGCCATGACCGAACGGCCGCCTGTCCCACCATTCGATGCCGTCAGTGCCGCGGCGAAAGCTCGGCTCGCCGAAGACGCATGGAACACCCGCGAACCCGAGCGCGTCGCCGGCGCCTATACGGTCGATAGTCGCTGGCGCAATCGCGACGAATTTTTTTCCGGGCGCGAAGCCATCGTCGCGTTCTTGCAACGGAAGTGGGCGCGCGAACTCGAGTATCGCCTCATGAAAGAAGTGTGGGCGTTTTGCGAACATCGGATTGCGGTCCGATTCGCGTACGAATGGCACGACGCCTCAGGCGCGTGGTTCCGAAGTTATGGGAACGAGAATTGGGAATTCTCGCCCGCGGGATTGATGCAGCGCCGCGAAGCGAGCATCAACGATCGCGCGATCGCGGAGGGTGATCGTCTGTTGCGTTGGGACGGGACGCGTCGACCCGACGATTACGCAAGCTTGAGCGATTTGGGGCTGTAGTCGATGATCGCGAAACTTCGCACCGCCCTCGTCGCAATCATCATCGCCGCGATTCCCGCGGCCGCCCGCGCACGCGACACGGCGCCGTCATACGCCACGTTCGCATCGCACGGCGCGACGCTCGCATATACCGCATATGGGAGCGGACCGATCGTCGTCGTCCTCGCCGGCGGCCCGGGTCTCAACGCGGCCTACATGGCGCCCCTCGCGCGTATCATCGCAGCCGACGGCTACCGCGCGATCGTCCTCGATCAACGCGGCACGGGTCGCTCCGTTGCGGCAGGTTCGGTACGCGCCGACCTTACGATGCGCGGAACCGTTGCCGATATCGATGCCCTTCGCGTGGCACTCCATCAAGAGCGTTTGACGTTCGTAACGCATTCGTTCGGCGGTGGCATGGCGCTCGCGTACGCAGCCGCGCATCCGACGGCGGTCGCGCGGATGATCCTCATCGGATCGGTCGGCACCGATCTTGCGGGCGTCGAGGTCTTCGGAAAAATTTTGATGACGCACCTCAGCGCAAACGAGCGCGCGCAATATGCAGTAGCACAGCGCGCGAACGACGGCGCCAAAGCCCTCGATATTCAATTACTTGCCGAATTCGACGATCGCGCCAAAGCGCGCGCGACGATCGCGAGCGAACCGCATCCCTTCATCTATCCCAAGATCTCCGATGCGATCTACACCGATTTCGCGCAAAATTATCACGTCGCGAGTGCGCTACGCCGCGTTCGCGCACACGTCACGTTGCTCACCGGCTCCGATGACGCCGCACGCGCGATGGAACCGACCCTACGACAAACGTTTCCCAACGCCACGCGCGCCTACGTGCCACACAGTGGCCATTGGCCCTGGATCGAGAACGTGCCGTTCTTCGATCGAGCATTGCGGACCGCGTTATATCGCGAGCTTGCGGTTCGCGCGTGTTCCGACACGCAATCAATCGCATGCGTGAAAAGTCGCGGAACGAAGCACGTCCTAGCGCGGTCAATGCTCGAGCGTGCTCGTCACGCGAAACTATTTTTCGGAGAATACATGCCAAATATCGTAGAAACCGCCGTCGCCGCAGGCACGTTCAAAACGCTCGTTGCGGCCGTCACCGCAGCCGGTCTCGCGGATACGCTCTCGAGCCCCGGACCCTTCACCGTCTTCGCACCGAGCGATGACGCATTTGCAAAACTCCCGGCCGGCACCGTCGAAGCGCTGCTCGCCGATATTCCGAAGCTCAAGAAAATTCTGACCTATCACGTCGTCTCCGGCGACGTGCGCGCAGCCGACGTCGCGAAGCTTCACGAAGCGAAGACCGTCGAAGGCAGCAACGTTCACATTCACGCCAACGGTGGCGTGAAGATCAACGAATCCAACGTGACGACCGCCGATATTGCGTGCAGCAACGGCGTCATCCACGTCGTCGATGCGGTTCTGCTCCCGAAGTAAGTCTCAAGTAACTTCTCGTTGCGAGAAGTCGATGAGGACGTTGGTTTGAGGGGTTCTCAAACGGGTACTTATACCTCGCCCACCGGACACCAACGTCACGGTCGCACTAAGGGAGAATATCGTATATGGGTCTCATGGATGGAATTAAAAAGGCCGTCGACAATGTCGCCGATGCCGTCAGCGAAGCCGGTCATAAGTCGACCGCCGAAGCCGAGCATGCGAAGCGCGACGTTGCCGGCGACGCGATGACGCCAGGCGAGAAGGCCAGCTCGATGGTCAATGAGGGGAAAGAAAATCTTCTCGGTGGTGTCGACCATGCCAAGCGAGATGTTCGCGAAAACACCTAATTTCCGTATCAAAGAGTCAACGCGCTGAAAGGCGAGCAGCTTCGGCGGCTCGCCTTTCAGCTTCGAGTGGCAGCTTCGAGTGGCAGAAAGAGACACGTATGTGCTGGAGCCTCAACGTCAACGATGCGGACGCCGCGCGCGAAGCGCGCAAGGCCGCAACGGCAAGCCTCGGCGAGCAAACGACGTCGGCCGATGCTCTCGCTGCCGCCGAACTCATCATCGGCGAGCTTCTCTCAAACGCGGGTCGGCACGCCGACGGCTTCGTATGCCTGCAACTGAGCATAGAAGGCGGCCACGCGCAGATCTCGGTCCACGATACGTCCGCCGCTTTTTCGATTGAATTCCATCGCCCGCTCGATCAATTTAGCGAGAGCGGTCGCGGGCTCTATATCATCTCCGAACTCGCAAAGACCGTCGCGGTGACGCCGTTGAACGGCATGGGAAAGCGCGTCACGGTAACGCTCGATCTGCCGATCGAAAACACAGAGGCGTTCGCGCCGACCTGTTTGCGGCAATGGCTCCGGCACGAGAGCGGGGTCTGCATGCGGCCGCGAATCTCGCGATTTCGCCCCAATGGCGTGCACGGCCCCGACGACGTGACCTAAGCCCTCGCAAGCGAGCGCGCGTCTCGCGTACCATAGCGGCATGCGCCAATTGCTCTATGCGTGTGCGGGAATACTCGGCATCATCTTCGTCGCATCCGCGCTCTATGTGAAGCTCCCGGGATACCAGGCGATCGGCCTCACGCTCTTCGGAGCGTGTCTGAGCGGCCTGCTCGGATTCGGTTGGTACATCAAGACCGAAGACGCCAAGCGCGATCATCCGCACTAGCTATTGGTGAATGTTGTCGATCCACCGGACGGTCTGCGGTTCGAGGATCGCGTCGACTTCTAAATTGACGACGACCGGTTCTTGGCCGCTTCGCACGAGGACGCACGACAGCGGCTCGTCCGCGCTCGCGTTGATCTCTTGGTGCGGAACGAACGGCGGCACGAAAATAAAATCACCCGGACCCGCTTCGGCGGTATATTCCAGACGCTCGCCCCATCGCATTCGCGCGCGCCCGCTCACGACGTAGATCACGCTTTCGAGATCGCCGTGGTGATGCGCCCCGGTCTTGGCATCGGGATGGATCGTCACGGTACCGGCCCATAACTTCTCGGCACCCGCACGCGCATGCGTGATTGCAGCTGCACGTAGCATCCCCGGCGTTTGCGCGGTATTGGTATCGCACGCATCGCCCGGGATGACGACGACGCCGTCGGTTCGCCAATCGCGTTCGCTCATGAGAACGTGCCTGCCGCCGCGATGACGAGGTCGTCGGGCCCGAGATAGCGCGCGATCGCGCTCGTGACCTCGGCGCGCGTGACGTCGAGGAGACGTTCGCGATAATCGTCCACGTAGCTATCGGGAAGAGTGTAATACGCGAGCCGTTCGAGTTGCGACGCGATCCCGGCGTTGGTGGCGAGGCTCACGTGATGCGATCCCGCCATCGAATTGCGCTGGGCGACGAGTTCGCGTTCCGCCGGTCCGCTCTCCGCATACGCGGTCATCACCGAGCGCACCGACGCGATCGCGCGATCGACGTTTGCGGGGTTGACGCTCACGCTCGTACGCCACGGTCCCGGCAGTTTGCCGCCTGCGAGAAACGAGCACGTGACGCCATAGGTGAGGCCTTCACGATCGCGGAGTTGCAAGCCCAAACGCGAGCTCAGCGTCGATTGACCGAGGATGCCGTTCGCAATCATCGCCGCATCGAAATCGGCTTGCGTACGAACGAGCGTCGTCGCGCGGCCGATCACGATATCGACGTTCGCTTTTCGTTCGAGCACGACGTCGTCGCGAAATGCGCGCGAAGGCCGCGCGCGCACGACGATCTGCGGGCGATCCGTCCGAATCTTAAAGGGCACCGTTCCGAGCGTGCGCTCGAGCAGCGATGCGAATGTGGCTTCCCCCACGGCACCCGATGCCGAGACGAGCGCCGAACCGCCGAGCACGACGTCGCGATGGTATGCGCGGAGATCGTCGAGCGAGATCGATTCGAGGTCTGCGAGCAACGTATCGAGATCCGGAATCGCGTTGACGTCGCCGCGTTCGTACACGAGTTCGGCGAAACGTTGCTGTGCGCGCCACCCGGTCGCCGTGCGCGCGAGTCGTAACGCCCCTTCCATTTCGGCTTTGACGAGCGCGAGTTCGTTTGCGGCGAACGCCGGTTCGCGCAATTCTTCGGCGATCGTCTCGAGCATCAGCGGCAAGTCATCCGCCGTGCACGCGCCCGCAAAGCGGAATGCGAATGCGTTGTAGCCGCTCGATGCATCGTCGTCGATCTGATAGCCGCGGCGCACGCCCGCGCGTTCGAGGCGCTCTTCGATTTCGTGTCGCGCGCGCGAACGCG
>JANYGA010000293.1 GCA_025359485.1 Rhodospirillales bacterium
CCGAGGATGAAGAACGCGAAAAACGCGGCGATCTCGAAGGGATCTATCTTGCCGATGATCGCGCTTGCATCGCCCGCGTGGGCGCCCGTTTGATGCGTCGTCGCGGCGAGGGTCGCGGCGACACTGGGCAAAAAGGCCGCCGCCGTCACGATCCAAAGCGTAATCTGCACGAGTGCGATCGCCGCTGCGGCGAACGTTTTTCCCGCTAGGAGGTTCGCTGGTTCGATCGTCGCGACGAGAATCTCGGCGATGCGGCTCGTCTTCTCTTCGGCGACAGCGGCCATGACGGATTGACTCGCGAGAATGATCGCAAGATAGAGCATGAAGACGAGGCCGAAGGCGACGCCGTGTGCGATAGCAGCGGCCGTGCTATCGACGAATTTCGTGTCGATGGCGTGCAGCGCGTGTTTGACTTTGAGCGTGCGCGCGATGCGCGTTGGATCGAGGCCCGTTTCGAGCGCGACGGCGAGGGGTCCGAAATCGCGGAACTCCGCACCGGCGAACGCCGAGAGGTCGCGCGGATAGACATCGAGCTGCAAGCGGTTTCCGGGAGCCGAGATCGCGATTGCGACACCCGCGTGGCCGTGGGCGTCGAGGTAGCGCGTGGTGACTTTCGTCGGGAGCTTATCGACGCTCGCAACGATGCGGTAGCTCTTGCGCGCCTCGATGAGCGCGGTCGCTCGCGCGCGTAAAGGCTGCGGCCCCGCGATGATCAGCGCGTCGCTCGACGATCGCTCGACACCGGAAAAAAAGAGCGGTGCTTGGATGATGAATGCGATTCCGAGCGCGCCGCCAATCGTCGCGATCCAGAAGATACGGGACCGAAGTTTTCGCAGGAGCTCCGCAACGAAGACGATCCCGAGTTCGTTTCCCATGCCGTTCAAGCGCGCGCCTCCGCGCGCGCGAGTGTGTCGATGTAAATCGCGCCGAGTGTGGGTTCGTGGCGCTCGAACGAATCGAGCGGTCCCGCGGCGACGGCCATGCGAAGCAACGCGCCGAAATCGGTCGTCGCGGGAAGCGTGTACTCGAGTTCGCCCGGTTCGCCGGCGACCGGAGCGGGCGCTCCGGCGCGTGCGAAGACCTCGCGAATCTCGGGAAGGTCGGGACTCACGCGGACGGTGCGCGTCGCAAACGTCGAGCGTAATTGCGCGAGCGTTCCCGACGCGCGAACCTCACCCGAACCGATGATGCAGAACTTGCGACAGAGCGATTCGATGGCATAGAGTTGATGACTGGAAAGCACGAGCGTCGTCCCCGTTTGCGCGAGCGTCTTGATGCACGCGATCATCGTCTCGGCGTTCATCGGATCGAGACCCGAAAACGGTTCGTCCAGGACGAGTAATTCCGGTTCGTGCAGCACGGCGCTTGCGAGTTGGACCTTCTGCTGATTGCCTTTGGAGAGCTCGCCACACGCGCGCTTCGCATAGTGTGCGATGTCGAGCATCTCGAGCCAGCGATCGGTGCGGGTACGCGCGTCGGTGAGGCCGAGACCGTGAAGGCGACCCATGTAAATAATTTGATCGCGGACGCTCATCTTCCCATAGAGGCCGCGCTCCTCGGGCAGATAGCCGAAGCGGCGACGCGTCTGCCGATCGACGACGGTACCGGCCCACGATATCGAGCCGCCGTCGGGAACGTAGATGCCGAGAATCATGCGCATCGTCGTCGTCTTGCCCGCGCCGTTGGGCCCGAGAAGCGCGAAAATACTTCCGCGTTCGACGGTGAAGCTGACGTCGGCAACGGCGACGGCAGAGCCGAACGAGCGGCGAATGTGGTCGACGACGAGCATACGCGAACGCTTCGACCGCACGGGAGCCTTTGCCGTCCGAAGCCGAATCAACGGCGCGATGGAATCGCCAAGAGTTTGGGGCGCGACCCCGCAAGAATGTGCCCGGCATTACGCTTGCGACGACCTCGACTTCGTTGCCGACGATACGTTCTTTCGTGCGCTCGACGTTGCGGCGCCGCCGGACCTCGTCTACGCGTGGCTCGCGCAACTCCGCATCGCGCCGTACAGCTACGATCTCCTCGATAATTTCGGGAAGCGGAGCCCACCGCGGCGCAATGAGGCGCTGACCGCGCTCGCGCCTGGCATGTCGGCAATGACGATTTTTCGGATCGCGAGCTTCGAATACGGGCGTTCGCTGACCGTCGCGCTGCGCTCGCGACGCATCGCGCGCATCATGGGCGATTTTTGCGGTACGTATGCGATCGTACCCGAAGGCGAACGTGGCGTAAGGCTCGTGGCGAAGATTCTCGTGCGATACCCGCCGGGTCGGTACGGAAATTTTCTAAAAAGCGTCATGCCAACGCTCGATCTCATCATGTTTCGCAAACAACTCGAAACGCTTCGCGACTATGCCGAACGCGAGGCATCGCTTCGTCGTCCAACGGACGCGGGCGGTGGAGCGAAACCGCCGATGCGTGCCGCACGTTGAAATTTCGACCGTGCGGTACCGTCACGTTCGCTCATACGCATGCTCCAGGAAATATTTCTTTGACTATTCGCAACCTCGCGGTCGCGCTCGTCGCAGGATCCGCAATCCTCGCTTCGGCAACGCCCGCCTTTGCGAAGAAACACGCGACCCTCACGGCAGCCCCGGTCGCATCGGCCGATCACGCGCGCTTCAGTACCGCTAACTTCGTCATGCTCGACGCGCTCGTGACGCACGACATCCATACCGCGGTCATGGACGACATCGATAAGGATCCCACGATGGGACCCAAGGCCGATGCGAACTTTCATGCCGTGCTCACGCAGCGGTGAAAGATCTTAAAGGCGCCTACAAGCTCGAACGCGCCGCGTGCGCGACGATGTCGTCGAGTGCCGCCTCGGGTGCCGCGTCCTCGCGCGAGAAATCCATCGCGGCGCTCTCGCGTGCACGATACGCGGTCGCGGTGTTCGTCGCGCCGAGATCGACGCGCGCGGGAAGCGCGGTGAATGGCCGAAGATCCGGCTTTCCACCCGGAACGAATGCATCGGCGAGCGTCGCTGCCGTTGCATCGTACACCGAGAGCGGCGGCAGATCGAGGATCGTTTCGATCGTGCGCACGAAACCCGCGGTCGAGTGATGCCGATGGACTATGCCGCCTCGGCTGTAGGCGCTGACGACGAATGCGGGCATGCGCTGCGCGTCGACGTGATCGGCACCGTTCTGCGCGTCGTCCTCGACGATGAAGATCGCCGTATCGCGCCAATATGGCGAGTGCGAAACGGCGTCGATGAGTTTTCCGACCGCGAGGTCGTTCTGCGCGACGAACGCCGTCGGCGTGAGGGCGCCGGGTTTGGTGCCCGCCGTGTGGTCGTTGGGAAAGCGCAGGATCTCGAGTTGTGGGAGATTTTTGTCGCGCACGAAGCCGTCGAATTCGCGTTTCCACTCGGCGAAACGATCGAGATCGCTGAACGCGAGATCGAAACCGGGGTAACGCGGGTCGGTCGTCTCGACGAGATCTTTCATATGTGAAACGATCTGCGGCCCCGGCTTCATCGACGTTGCGGTCGTGAACTCGCCGTAATTGCGAAACGAAATGCCCGCGCGTTTCGCTGCGTTCCAGAGATAGCCGTTATGCGGCGTCGATGCACTCGCTGCGTCTTCGAAATCGTACGTCTTGCGACGCCCGCCGTAGAGCGGGGGCCACATGCGCTCGAGATAATCGTTCGCGAACGCGCCGACGGTCCAGTTGTGGCCGTCGGCACTCACTTCGGCATTCGCCATCGTATCGTCGAGCACGCCGAAACGCTCGGCGATCGCGTGTTGATTCGGCGTTACGTTTTTTCCGAAGAGCACGAGTTTGGGATCGCCGTTGGCGCCCGAGAGATCGCCGAACACTTGATCGAACGTGCGATTTTCTTTCACCACGTAGATCACGTGTTTGATCGGTCCACGAGCGACGACGACGGCGGATTTTTCCGCAACCCGGTCGACGCGACCGGCGTTCGCAACGACGCGATCGCCCGCGCGCTTGACGGCACCGTCGCTCGCATCGAGGCGGCGAATCGATCCGATCATCTCGCCCGCGACGTATCCCGCATCGCTCGCGCCACGGGCGAACGGCTTGAATTGCGGATTCGCGTGCGACGATTCGCCTTTGCCATCGACGACATCGAGCGTCGTGCCGTCGGCACCCACGACGATCGCCGTGGGGTACCATCCCGTGGGGAGTGCGCCGAGGAGATGCGGTCGCGCGGACCCGACGTCGATGACGCCGACGGCGTTGATTGCGGATTGCGCGACGTACATTCGCATGCCGTCGGGGGAGAGGGCGATTGCCGTCGGCGACGTTCCGGAGAGCGATCCCGCCTGCGCGTTTGTGAAGGGGCTCACGGCGATGGCGCTCGCGCGAACCTGCGTCGCCGTATCCACGATGCCGATCGAATCCTCGTCGGTCTCCGAAACGTACAGTCGTGAACCATCGGGTGAGAGCGCGAGCGCTTGCGGATGTTTGCCGACGGGAATCGACGCGCGCACGTTCGCGGCGGGCACGTCGATCGCGGAGATCGACGATTCGCCCCAGTTCGCGGCGTAGAGCGTCTTGCCGTCGGCGGAATATACGAGGCCGAACGGATGCGCGCCGACGGCGATGGGCGCGCTCACCTTACCGCTTTGGATATCGATAAAACGGACCGCACCGGCGAGATCGCCGCTGATCGCGAGCGTCTTTCCATCGGGCGAACGTACGATCGCGGCGGCCCAAAACGGCCCGGGAATCGCGATCGTCCGATCGATCGCACCCGTGACCGCATCGACGTGTGCGATCGCGTCTTTGGCCGCGAGGCTGACCCAGAAACCGGTCCCCGTCGGATCCGCAAGCGGCGCGCCCACGGCGCCCTCGAGTGGGATCGACCGTTCTTCGCGCAGCGACCGAGCATCGAAGACGCGCGCGGCCGCTGCGGCTTGGCCGTCTTCGACGACCACGAGATGCTTGCCATCGGCCGTGCGCGCAGCGCCCTGCGGGAGCGTGCCGGTTGTCGCGACGAGATCGCTCGGCGCGGAGAGCCGCCATTCCGTCGGGAGCTCCAGATCGGCGCGCGCCGCGAATGCCGCACCGGTGGCGAGCGACGCGCATGCGAGGATAACGAGAACGGTCTTCTTCACCGCGCTATGCTACGAAGCGAACGTTATCGCGTGCTTAAGCTCGCGCGTGCGATCAGCGGCGGCGCGAGGACAACGTACACGACGAGCGTGAGGGCGAAAAAGCCTTCGTGAACGGCGGCGAGCGGATTGTGATCGATGAAGCGACAGCCGATATTCGTGCCGCCCATCCCGAGTGCGAACGCGGCCCACGCGAGATGCAAACCACGGCCGGGATCGATGCGCGCGCCGAAAATCGACGCGGCACCCGAAGCGCGCGCGCGCACCCACCAGGCGATCATCGCAATGCCGATCGCAAAACAGAGGCCTCCGGTGATCGCGCCCCACGCCATGTCGAACGCGCGCGAGCCTTCAAGCATACGTGCTACTGCCTCACCGCGGTCGCGGCTTCCCGCTCGCGAGCTATGCGTGCGCGACGAGTGCGAACGCGGCTGCGATCGAAGCGGATGCGATCACGACGGCCCACGCCGGGATGCGTGTGAGCGCGAGCGTTGCGAATGCGGTGACGGAAAGAACGATGCCGAGCGGATCGCGCGCGAGCGAGACGGCGATCGGATCGATGAGAATGGCGCAGAGCAAACCGACGACCGCCGCACCGAGCCCCGCGACGACGCTTGCCGCGTGGGGTAGTTCGCGCAACGCGCGCCACAACGGGACGACCGCCACGAGGAGGAGGAACGACGGCGCGAAGATTCCCGCAAGCGCGATTGCGGCGTTCACGATTCCGCCCGGAGCGCCGGAGCTCACCGCACCGAGAAACGCCACGAAGGTCGAGAGCGGCCCCGGCATCGCTTGCGCCGCGCCATAGCCCGCGAAAAAGACGCGCTCGGTCACGAGCGGGCCGATCGCGCTTGCGAGAAATGGCAGGATGACGTGCCCGCCGCCGAAGACGAATGAGCCCGCGCGAAAACAGCGTGCGAAGAGCGCGAGCGCATCGCCACGACCCGCGAGGATCGGCGTGAGCCCGAGAACGAGCGCGAAGAGCGCGCCCGCGATCACGCCCGCGCGCCGCGGGATGGCGAGCGCCGTGGAGCCGCGCGGCATCTCGCCCCCCGGTGCGAAGCGCCATCCGGCAATGCCGCCGAGTGCGAGCGGAATCCAGCCGTATCCCGGTGCCACGCGATCGAGCGCGAGTGCGAGCGCGAATGCGCCAAGCGCTATGCCGCGCGCGAGCGGCGTTGCGGCGAAGGTCCGCGCCATCTGCACGACCGCGAGCGCGACGACGCCTGCGGCGGCGGCGAGGAGCCCCTCCGTCACGCCGCGCAAGAGCGGCGCGCGCATCGCGCTTTCCGGTGCGAGCGTCGCCGCGCGAAGCCAGAGGCCGAACGCCGTCATCAACACGGCCGACGGCAACGTAAATCCGGCCCATGCCGCGAGCGCGCCGAGCGAGCCCGCCTGGCGGAAACCGATCAAGATCCCAACCTGACTGCTCGTTGGCCCGGGCAAGATCGAGCAGAGTGCGAGCATCTCGCCGAAGGTCGCATCGTCGAGCCAGCACACGCGATCGACGAACTCGCGTCGGAAGAATCCGAGGTGCGCGATCGGGCCGCCGAACGACGTCGCGCCCAGACGTAAGAATCGCACGAAAACTTCGAACCACGGCGTCACGCGGCAAAAGTCGGCACGGCGAGCGAGCATGCCTGCCCGGCGCGCGAGGCGAATATTGCGATGACCATGAGCTTGATCGATTCGACCGTTTTCGCAGGCGGCGATTTTAAAAAATACGACGACGCCCGCATCGGACTCCTGACGCACGGCCTCAATTACGGCACGGGGTGTTTCGAAGGCGTCCGCGGGTATTGGAATGCGGAAGAACGCGAGCTCTATCTCTTACAGTTACGCGAACATTACGAGCGCCTTCATGCCTCGGCGAAGATCCTCATGATGGATCTGCCGCATTCGATCGACGATCTCGTCGAGATCACGGTCGAACTCTGCGCGCGCAATCGCTTCGAAGAGAACATCTACATCCGGCCGCTTATGTACAAATCGGCGGAAGACATCGGCGTGAAACTCGCGGGCGTTCCCGATGCGTTCGCGATGATCGCGATTCCGTTCAGTAAGTATTTCGACGCGACCGCGGGCCTGCGGACGTGCGTGAGTTCCTGGCGTCGTCTCGACGATACGATGGTTCCCGCGCGCGCGAAGATCACGGGGTCGTATATCAATTCGGCCTTCGCGAAGAGCGAGGCGCAGATGAACGGCTTCGACGAGGCGATCATGCTATCGGCCGACGGCCACGTCTCCGAAGGTTCGGCAGCGAACCTCTTCATCGTCAAGCGCGGCGTCGTCTACACGCCCGACGCATCGCAGAACGTCCTCGAAGGCATCACGCGCCGCTCCATGATGACGCTGGCCAAAGACGAGCTCGGGCTTTCGGTCGTCGAGCGCGCGATCGATCGTAGCGAACTCTACACGGCAGACGAACTCTTTCTCAGCGGCAGCGCCGTCGGCATCTCGTTCATCAATTCCGTCGACCACCGCGTCATCGGTGATGGGACGATGGGTCCCGTTTCGCGCGAACTCGGTCACGTCTTCAACGAGCTGACGTACGGTCGCGTGGCGAAGTACAAACACTTCCTCACGGCGACGTACGCAAACCGCAAAGTCTCCGCGTAAGATGCCGACGCTCACTCAATCACTCGCGGCGTTGCGCGCGAGCGTCGTCGCCAAATTGCCGAGCGACGTGATGTCGCAAATCGATCGCCAGATCGTCGAACTTCGCGAGTCGGGCATCATGGAGCGCGCGCTCAAGGTGGGCGAGCGCTCCCCGACGTTCGTGCTCGAAAATCAACACGGCGTCGCGGTATCGTCGCAGGCGCTGCTCGACCGAGGTCCGCTCGTCATCAATTTCTATCGCGGCAAATGGTGACCGTACTGTAATCTGGAGCTGTCAGCTCTGGGCCGTCTGCAAGGAGCGTTCGCGGAAGCCGGTGCGACGATCGTCGCGATCTCACCGCAACGTTCGCAATTTAGTAAGGAACTCGATGAATCGCATCGCTTGGGTTTCGATATCCTCGCGGATCCCGGCAACGCGGTCGCGCGCGAATTCGGGCTCGCCTATGCGTTTCCGGAGTATCTCAAGGCCATCTTTACCGACGTCTTCGATAATCGGTTGCCGGAGTGGAACGGCGACGATTCGTGGGAGCTCCCCGTTCCCGTGCGTTACATCGTCGATCGCGGCGGCATCGTCCGCTACGCGGTCGGCGATCCCGATTATACCGTGCGTCCCGAACCCCAGGAGACGCTCGCCGCGCTACGCTCGCTCGCGACGTAACGAGCACCGCTACGCGCGCATGCGCCCGCAGATCGGCTCGTCGTGGCGTGCGTGGTCCCGATCGAGAGGCGCCGCTCGTATCGTCGCTTCGTGAAGAGATACGCGGTGAGAACGCGGACGGCGTCGGTCGCGATGCCGCGTCCCCACGTTTCCGGTTTGAAAAAGTAGCCGATCATCCCCGTGCCGGTTACGCCGCGGCTTCGCCCGCAACCGCGCAGATCTTCGCGGCGTATTCCCAAAGGCGGCGTGCGTCGTCCGTATGTTGTGCGGCTTTCGATGGCGCGGTTTCGCGGAGCCGGTCGAAGTAACGGCCGCTGACGCCGCGGACGTCGTCGGATGAAGCGAGGCGGATGACGGGGAGCGCGCCATTGCTCGGCGATGGAAGCATGCGGCCGAGGATGGTGCGCACGAAGCCGGGCAGTCCGCGCCAGATATCGGTCGCGATCGCGCCCGGGTGCACGGCGTTCATCGCAATGTCCGGATGCCGCACGGCGAACTCGCGCGTGTAGAGGTTGAGCGCCAGTTTCGACTGCGCGTACGCACCGAAGCCCGTGTAGCGATTGGCGCGCTCGAGATCGTCCCACACCATCTTGCCCGCGTTATGCGCGGCCGAACTCACGTTGACGACGCGCGGTTCGCTCGCAGCGCAAAGCGCGGGTAGCAGCGCGTTCGTGAGAGCGAAGAGCCCGAGAAAATTCGTCGCCCACGTGAGCTCGTAGCCTTCGGCGGTCAGCGTGCGTTTGGTCGCGAGAGTACCCGCATTGTTGACCAGAACGTCGAGCGCCGGGTACGACGCTAGAAAACGCGACGCGGCTTCCTCGACCGATCCCAGCGACGAAAGATCGATCGCGAGCACGTTCGCGCGGCCACCCGCGCGCTCGAATTCGTTTGCGATCTCGGCACCGCGGACGATATCGCGCACGCCGAGCACGACGTGTGCGCCGAGCGCGCTCAGTTCGCGCGCCGTTTCGAGTCCGATGCCACGCGTCGCCCCCGTCACGAGGACGGTCTTGCCCGCTAGTTCGATGGCTCGGCTTCGGTCGACGGACGCAAGCCCGGCGCCGCATTCCACATGGCCTCATCGGGTGTGAGCGCCCCGGGTGCGAGCGCCTGCGCGATCGGTTCGTTCGGATGATCGGCCGCGAACGCCGCGATGCCGTTGTCTACACGCCACGATGCGAAGCGGCCGAGTTCGTCGTATGCGATGCGAGATACTTTACGTATGAAGCGTCGACCGAGATCGAGGTTCGGAAGCTGCGTCGTCATCACGGCGATCACGTACGGTTCGTTGTCGTGATACACGATGCCGACGTCGTTGAGCGTATCGTGGAGCGAGCCCGTTTTGTGCGCGATCTTGATATCTTTTGGAAGCGCCATCGGCAAGAGCGTATTGTGGCGTTGGCCCGTGAGGATCGCGAGCATCTGTTGCGATGACCACGCATCGACCAAGCGATCGCGCGCGATGCCGTCGAGCATCTTCACCATGTCGTGCGGACTGGAACGCAGGGTATAGCGGATAGAATCGGTCTCGGTGCGGATATCGTCGCGCAGGTGCGTAGACTCGAGGCCGAGCGTCGCCATCGTCGCGTTGATGTGCGTGCGCCCGACGAGCCGGATGAGCATGTTCGTCGCGGTGTTATCGCTATCGGTGATCATCAGCCATAAGAGATCTTTGACGCTACGAACCGAGCCGACGCGCGCACCCGAGAGATCGCCCCAGCCGTAATCTTTATCGTGACGTTCGAGATGGACGCGCGTGTTGAGATCGAGTGCGCCCAACTCCATCTGCTTGAAGACTTCGATCATGACCGGAATCTTGATCGTCGATGCCGCGGGCAGACTCTCCGACGCGTTGATGCCGGAGGTCATGCCGGTCGCGAGATCCTCGATTGCGATCCCCACGCGACCGGGCGCGTGGCCGGCGACGTGCGAGAGCCGCATCTGCAGGTCGGCGAGCGGCCCCGCACTCGCATCGAGCGGTGTCGCACGAGCGGCAACGGGCGCGGCGACGACGGCGAAGGCCATCGCTGCCAGAAAGAGCCTCGGGATACGTAGCGTCACGGCGATCATAATCAGTCGCATCGGCAGCGAGACCTTCCGACATTCGTGACAACCCCGATATTTCTCGCACTACACATCGAACGGCAGGCCGTCCGCGGCCGGAGCGCGCGCCCGACCGCCGACGCCGGCAAGCGCCCCGAGGGCGGCGAGATAGGGCAACGCGGCCATGAGTTCGCTCGGGATTCCCGTTCGTTGCAGGACGAATTGCAACGCCGAAAGCGCGCCGAATCCCAGTGCCGCTCCCATCGCTCCGAGCGGAGTCCAGCGGCCGAAGATCACGGCGGCGAGTGCGATATAGCCGCGGCCCGCGGTCATGCCATCGGAGTAGAGATCGAGTTCGCCGAGTGAAAGATAGGCGCCGCCGAGCCCCGCCAGCGCGCCGCCGATCATCGTGGCGACGACGCGAACGCGCCGCGGATCGATGCCCGCAGCGAGCACCGCATGCGGATTTTCGCCGCAGGCGCGCAGGCGCAAGCCCCACGCGGTCGAGCCGAGCGCGACGTGCATGGCGAGTGCGGCGACGAACGCGCTCGCAACGAGCACCGCTGCGCCGACCGGCCCGAGGCCGCGGACTTCCGGCGAGGCGCCGGGACTACGAAAGAAGACGACGAGCGCGTACGCAGCCGCGCCCGTCGCCACGAGGTTGATACCGATGCCCGCAACGATCTGATCGACGCCGAATCGTGTGGCGGCGATGCCGAGCGTGCCGCAGACGAGCGCGCCCGCAAGCACGCCCGCCACGACGCCGAC
>JANYGA010000002.1 GCA_025359485.1 Rhodospirillales bacterium
CTCGGCGAGATGGGCATCGGGAACACGACGAGTGCGGCTGCGATCGTCGCGCTTTTCAGCGGCGCGAATCCGAAAACCGTGACGGGTCGCGGTACCGGAATCGACGACGAGCGATTGGGCGTGAAGCGACGCGTCGTAGCCGAGGCGGTCGGGCGACTCGCCGGTGCCGATTCGCGCCGCATCGCCGCAGGCGTCGGCGGCTTTGAAATCGTCGGCCTGGCGGGTGCGATCCTCGCGGCTGCCGCGCATCGCATCCCCGTCGTACTCGATGGGTACATCGTCGCTGCCGCCGCGCTGCTCGCGAAAGCGATCGCACCCGATTCCATCGGCTATTGCATCGCGTCGCATCGCTCGCAAGAACCCGGTCATGCGATTGCGCTGCGTACACTCGGGTGCGTCCCGCTCTTTGATCTCGAATTGCGCTTGGGCGAAGGGAGCGGCGCCGGCCTTGCGTTACCGCTGGTCGATGCGGCATCGCGGATGATCTGCGAGATGCAAACGTTCGCGGAAGCCGGTGTCTCCGAGGCCGTGCCGTCGTAGGTCGCATCGTCGCGAGAATGGGCGCGACGATCGGCGCGGCATTCGGTTATTTCTCGATCTTGCCCGTCGGCCGCTTCGCCGCGGGGCCGGCCCCCGATGCTTCGACGCTCGTTGCGTTGCCGCTCGTCGGTGCGGTCGTCGGCGCGCTTGCGGGAGCGTTCGCCTATGGCGCATCGTACGTGGTGCCGCACACGCTCGCAGCCGCACTCGCCCTCGGCGGCGTTATCGTGCTCACGGGCGCCATTCACGTCGACGGTTTTCTCGATGGCTGCGATGCGTTTATCTCAACGGTCTCATCCGAACGGCGACTCGAAATTCTCAAAGATCCGCGCCACGGCACCTTCGCCGTCGCCGGAATGTTCGTCGCGGGCACGATCTGGTACGCGTCGCTCGCAGCGATCGCGCCCGCGCGTTATCCCGCGATTCTCGCCTTTGCGGGTGCCCTCGCGCGCGCGGCCGCCGTACCGAACGCGCTCGTGTTTCCGTACGCACGCGGCGGCGCGGTCGCGCGCGCGTTCGTCTCGCGTCCGGCGATCGCGCCGCTCGCGATCATCGTCGTGACGCTCGCGATCGCAGCGTTCGCACTACGACCGGCCTACGTCGCGATCGTGCCGATCGCGTTTGGGCTCTCGTTGCTTCTCGGCCGCTCGATCGCGCGTCGCCTCGGGGGTGGGCTCGTCGGCGATGCCTATGGATTCATCATCGTCGTCGTCGAGATCGTCGTTCTCGCCTTCGTAGCCGGGGCAGGCTCGCGCGGCGAATAACGAGTAAGCAAAAGCCCGTGTCCGATATAACCGCTACGAATTACCTGCATCTCCCCATCGGTGAGAAGTCACCCGAAGAGATGAATGTCATCATCGAGATTCCCGAAGGCTCGCGCAATAAATACGAGTACGACAAAAATCTCAACGTCTTTCGCCTCGATCGCGCCCTCCATTCACCCGTGTACTATCCCGGCGACTACGGCTTCGTACCGCAAACGCTCGCCGAAGATGGCGATCCGCTCGACGTCCTCGTGCTCGTCGTCCAGCGCACGTTTCCGGGTTGCTTGATGGTCGTGCGCCCGATCGGCTTGCTAAAAATGATCGATAACGACGAGCCCGACGATAAGGTCCTGTGCGTTCCCGTCGGCGAGCCTGCATATAACGGCGTGCACACGGCAAACCAAATATTTCCGCACACCCTGCGCACGATCTCGCATTTCTTCGAAACGTATAAAACGCTCGAAGGGAAGAAGACGAGCACGCACGGCTGGCAAGATGCCGCGGCCGCGCGTCGATCGGTCGTGGAGTCGCACGAGCGCTTCAAGATCGCCAACCCCGACTTCGTCTTCGCCGGAGCCGCCGCGCACTAGAGGCGTCGAAGCGCCGTCGGTTCGTCCGAGGCCGCGCCGATCGGCTCGCCATGGATCGCCGTCGCGAAGAGTTCGGCCGTGTCGACGAGTCGCGGCCCCGGGCGGTTGACGAACGCGTTGCCGTCGATTGCATAGGCGCGCCCTTCGCGCACGGCTCGCAGCGTGTTCCATGCGGGTACGTTTGCGGCGAGGTCGTCGATGGCGCGCATCGTCGCCGCGAGATCGAAGCCGCACGGCGCCACGATGACGACGTCGGGATCGGCTGCGACGATCGCTTCCCAGGTTATGATGTGCGAGTAGGCGCCGGGCGTCGCGAGCAAAGATTCGCCGCCGGCGAGATCGACGAGCCCGGGCGTCCAGTGACCCGCATTGTACGGCGGATCGGTCCATTCCAAGACGAGCGTGCGCGGTCGCGACTTCCCGGCAACCGCCGTGCGTAAGCGATCGGCTCGTGCGCGTAACGACGCCACGAAGCGACGGGCTTCGTCGCGCGTCTCGGTGAGCGCGCCGATCGTCGCGACGTTTGCGTAGACATCTTCGAGCGATGCGGGTTCGAGTGAGATAACGCGCGGATCGCCGCGCAAGCCCTTGGCCGCAGCATCGACGATCTCGTACGACACGGCGCAGACCGAACACAGCTCCTGCGTGATGATAAGCTCTGGTGCTAAAGTTTCAAGGAGCGTACGATCGAGGGCGTAGAGGCTCGACCCGGCGTGCAAGCTCTCGCGAACGTGGCGATCGATCTCACTCGCGTTCGCGGCGTGCGGCAACCTGCTCGCGGTGAGATGTGGTTTTTCGCGCGCGGCCGGTGGGAAGTCGCACTCGTGCGTGACGCCGACGAGACGATCGGCGAGGCCGAGTGCGTAGACGATCTCCGTCGCACTCGGTAAGAGGCTCACGATCCGTCCTCGTGCGGGAACCAACCATGAATCGACCACGACCCGTCCAATCTTTCCGTGTTACGAATTACCGAAAGAGTTCGACTTCCCGCGGCGTAACGCTGTCGCACAGATGCAGAAAATTAAGGTCGCGCACCCGATCGTCGAACTCGATGGCGATGAGATGACACGGGTCATCTGGCACATGATTCGCGAGCGGCTGATCTTGCCGTACCTCGACATCGATCTCAAATACTTCGATCTCGGCATCGAGCATCGCGATGCCACGGACGACACCGTCACGGTCGAAGCGGCGCGCGCGATTCGCGAATACGGCGTCGGTGTGAAGTGCGCGACGATCACGCCCGATGAAGCGCGCGTTACCGAATTCTCACTCAAATCGATGTGGCGTTCGCCCAACGGCACGATCCGCAACGAACTCGACGGCACGGTGTTTCGCGAACCGATCATCTGTCGCAACGTCCCGCGACTCGTGCCAGGGTGGACCGATCCGATCGTCATCGGTCGTCACGCTTTCGGCGACCAGTATCGTGCGAGCGAGCTCGCGATCCCAGGCGCGGGAACATTGACGATGACCTTCACGCCGGCCGGCGGCGGCGTACCCGTCACGCGCGACGTATTCACATTCGAGAAGCCCGGCGTTGCGATGTCGATGTACAACCTCGATGAATCCATCGAAGGCTTCGCGCGCGCTTGTTTCAACTACGGATTACAACGCAAGTGGCCCGTCTATCTTTCGACCAAGAATACGATTTTAAAAGTCTACGACGGTCGCTTCATGCAGATTTTTCAAGCCGTCTTCGATGCGGAATTTCGCGTCCGCTTCGAAGCGCTCGGACTCACCTACGAACATCGACTCATCGACGACATGGTCGCGTCGTGTCTCAAGTGGTCCGGAAAATACGTGTGGGCGTGCAAGAATTACGACGGCGACGTGCAGTCCGATACCGTCGCGCAAGGCTACGGCTCGCTCGGCTTGATGACGTCGGTTCTCATGACGCCCGACGGAAAGACGATCGAAGCCGAAGCCGCCCACGGCACGGTCACACGACACTATCGCATGCATCAAGCCGGCAAACCGACGTCGACGAATCCGATCGCGTCGATCTTCGCATGGACGCGTGGCCTCGCGCATCGCGGTCGTCTCGACGATACGCCCGACGTCGTCCGCTTTGCCGAGACGCTCGAACGCGTCTGTATCGATACCGTCGAAGCGGGCAAGATGACCAAAGATCTCGCGACGCTCATCGGACCTGACCAACCGTGGATGACGACCGAAGCGTTCCTCGGCGCCCTCGATACCGAGCTGCAAGACCGCATGGCCTGGATGTTCGCCTCGACGGTGTAGCGATTATATCGGATAGCTAATTTTAGCTGCGAACCGTTCTAAACGTCGCGTACACGTACGGATATTCGGGACGAAACCAGTTGCGCAAGGATCGGCGCACGAGATTTCGGCTCGTTACGGGCGAGGCGCCCTTGATGACGTAATGTTGGCCATCGAAAAAGTCTTTGGAGTAGACGGGATACGTTACCATCGGTGAAAACCCGTCGAACGGCGCCCAAACCGTCGACGTCCATTCCCAGCCGTTCCCCACGAGATCGTAGACGCCAAATGCGCTCGCGCCCGCGGAATATTGCCCGACGGGTTCGGGATCGAACCGTTTGAAATCGAAGTTCCCGAGCGACGACGTCGGCGCCCGATCGCCCCATGGATGCGCGCGTTCCGTGCCCTCCGGCGTCCCAAATGCCGCGCGATGATACTCCGCTTCCGTCGGGAGTCGCGAACCGCGCCATGCGGCGTACGCGCTCGCCTGCGCCTGCGTGACGTACACCGGCCACGTGAGCGGCAACGGCATCTCTTCGAACATGCCGACGAGTCGAAATCCATCTTCGCGCGCGAGCCAAAACGACGGCACGGGGCCGCCCGCATGCACGAAGGCGAGCCACTCGCCGTTGGTCACGTTGTTGACGTCGATTTCGAATGCGCCGACCTCGACGCGATGTTCGTCGAATTCATTATCCCAGCCGAAGCGAATCGCATCGCGTCGCGCGCCGAGCGTGGCGGTTCCCGCCGGAATCGCTGCGCTGCCCGTTGCAAGCGGCGCTCGTTCGACGAATGCTCCGGTACGACCGCGCGAGCGTTTGCGATCGGACGGCATGCGATGCATCATGTAGAGCAACGTCTCGTGATGCATCTCTTCATGCTCGAGAATATTATACGCAGCTTCCGCGCGATCGAGCGACGGCGAAGCGGAGGCATCGGTGAGGTCGGCTTTGGCAAACGCCTGGAGCACCGCCGCATCGACGGCGGCACCGTACCCGGCGATCCGGTGACGGTCGGGCCATGAAGCGTTGCCGAGTGCAGCTGCTTCGCGTTCGCTCTCGGGGTCGATGCCGCGCTCGAAAAGCTTCTCGAAGCCCGCGTCGATCGCGGGCGCGCCGAGACCCTCGCGATTGAGTTTCAAGTAGCTGAAATTCGGAATGTGCCCGTCGTAAAAAGCGATCGGATTACGCAACCCTATCGGGCGATCGTAATACGCCGCGGGCTCGGGGATCGCGAAGATTTCGGTGGTCCGATTGCGATTCGTCAGGTACCACATCCGTAGTGCGGTACGGTCGATGGTGGCGGACTCAGTAAGGTGCACGGCGTCCCTTTACCCGGCGGTGGCTCACACGTATCAGGTCTCGAGAAAAGCTCGCAACCCCGCGAGCCCGCCCGAGCGTCCGACACCGGCTTCTCCCGTCCCGCCGAACGGCGACGCGGCGTCGAGGCGGTCGAACGTATTACACCAAACCGCGCCCGCGACCAAGCGTTGCGCGGTATAGAGACCGAGCGACCCACTCGACGTCCACACGCTCGCCGCGAGCATCCCGCGGATGGCGTTCGCGCGTTCGAGCGCTTCGCCCGGCGTCCGAAACGTGGCGAACGTCGCGAGCCCGGGCCCTCCCGCGGGTGAGGGATCGAAGCTCGCCGGGAGTCCCGTAACGAGACTCGCGGGATGCCAGTATCCGATTTCGGGAACGTCCCATGCTGCGGCGACGATCGTCGCGCCCTCGGCTTCGGCCGCGCTCGATAGTGCCTCGAGTGCGTCGCGATGCGGGCGCGACGGGAGCGCCCCGACGTCGGTATTTTTATCGAGTGGATCGCCGTGCCGCAACGTCGCGATTCGCGATCTCACGCGCGCCAAGAGTTCGGCTGCCACGCTTTCCGCCGCGAAGATGCGGACGCCCGCGTACGTCGCGCGGGAACCACCGAGCGACATCGCGGCGACGATCGCTTCGATTGCGGCATCGAGCGGTGCGTCGTCGTAAACGATAACCGATGACACGCCGTCGAGTGCGAGATGCGTCCGCGTTCGTCGACCCGCGACGTCGTGCCGCAATGCGGCGCCGCTCGCGGTCGTGCCGGCAAGTGCGAGCAGATCGATATCGGAGTGATCGACGAGCATCGCGCGAACGGTCGGATCGCCCGTAACGACGTTGAAGACGCCGGGCGGAAGATCGATATCCGCGCAAACCTGCGCGAGCAAGAGCGCTCCGAGCGGCGCGGTCGCGTCGGGAACGAGCACCACTGAATTCCCGCACGCGAGCGCGGGTGTGACGAAGGCGAGCGTCGCCGAAAAGGCCGCGTAGGCGGGCACCATCGCGCCAACGACCCCGAGGGCATGTGCGCGTTCGTGACCGCGTACCGCGTAGGTGAGTTTGTCGGCCCAGCCTGCTGCGTAGAACGCGTGCGCGGTCGCCGTTGCCGCGACGCGATCGCGTGCGAACCGAATCGGCATACCGGATCCTAGCGATTCGCGTACGGCAATCGCGCGCGTCCGTTCGCCGAGGGCGCGCGCGATGCGAAAGAGATACTTCGCGCGCTCCGCGTTTTTGAGTTTGCGCCAGTATTTTTCGTAGCCGCGACGCGCGGCGCGCACGGCGCGTTCGACATCGGCGTCCGATGCGCGCGCGACGAGCGCGAGCGGCATCTCCGTCGCCGGATTCTCGCACGCGACGTACGTGTTCGCTTCGGGTGCGACCCACGCGCCGCCGATGAAGAGCCCGTAGCGCTCGCGAAGGCCGATATCGGCGATCGATTCGAGCGCGGGCGCGTAGGCGAGGCTCACGATGCGACCGCGACGCGC
>JANYGA010000003.1 GCA_025359485.1 Rhodospirillales bacterium
TTTGCGCGAGATATCGCCGCCGTAGCATTTCGCGAGCACGTTCTTGCGCATCGCACTGACCGTTTCACGTGCGACGACCTTGCCACCGATCGTCGCTTGAATCGGCACGTCGAACATCTGGCGCGGTATGAGCTCTTTGAGCTTTTCGACCAAGCCGCGACCGCGGAGCGCCGCCTTGTCGCGCGCGACGATCGACGAGAGCGCGTCGACGGCTTCCGCATTGAGCAGAATCTCGAGCTTCACGAGATCGCCTTCGCGATAGCCGATCATTTCGTAATCGAGCGACGCGTAGCCCTTCGTGCTCGACTTGAGCCGGTCGAAATAATCGATGATGACTTCGATGAGCGGCATCTCGTACGTGAGGATCACGCGACCGTCCGCCAGATACTCCATGTTCTCGAGATTGCCGCGGCGATTTTGCGTGAGCTCCATGATCGCACCGACGTACTCGGGCGGCGTGATTACGGTCGCTTTGACGTAGGGCTCTTCCATGAGCTCGATACGATCGCGCGCGGGTAGCTTTGCCGGGTTGTCGATGTTTTCGACGGTGCCGTCGCTCAGCGTCACGCGGAAGACGACCGAGGGCGACGTCGCGATGAGGTCGAGATCGTAGTTTCGTTCCAGGCGTTCTTGCACGATCTCCATGTGCAAGAGCCCGAGGAAGCCGCAACGGAACCCAAATCCAAGTGCGATCGAACTCTCCGGTTCGAAGTGCAGTGCGGAATCGTTGAGCGAGAGCTTTTCGAGCGCCTCGCGCAGATCGGAGACTTCGACGCCTTCGTTCGGATAGAGGCCGCAATACACCATCGGGACGATCGGCTTGTAGCCGGGTAAGGCTTCGGGCGCCGGATTGGCTGCCTCGGTCAGCGTATCCCCGACGTCGATTTCGGTTAAGCCCTTAATATTCGCGATGATGTAGCCCACGCCGCCCATATCCAGCTGCTGCGTCTTGCGCATCTCGGGCTTGAAGACGCCGACTTCCGTCGCCTCGTACACCTTCTTCTGATTCATCGACATGAACCGCGAGCCCGCACGCAGCGTGCCGTCGGTGACGCGCACGTATGAAACGACGCCGCGATAGGGATCGAATTGCGCGTCGAAGACGAGCCCGCGAACGTAATCGTCATTCCCCGTGGGCGGCGGAATTCGCTTGACGATCGCCTCGAGAATCTCTTGGATTCCGATGCCTTCTTTCGCGCTACACAGAATCGCATCGCTGCCCTCGATCACGAGCAACTCTTCGATCTCGCGCTTCACGCGCTCGGGATCGGCTGCGGGCAGATCGATTTTATTGATCACCGGAATGATCGTGAGATTCTGCTCGAGCGCGAGATGGTAGTTCGCGAGCGTCTGCGCTTCGACGCCCTGCGCCGCATCGATCACGAGCAGCGCGCCTTCGCACGCACGCAGCGAACGCGACACCTCCGACGAAAAGTCGACGTGTCCGGGTGTATCGATGAAATTCAACTCGTATTTCTGACCGTCTGCGCCGAAATAATCGAGCGTGACCGGATGCATCTTGATCGTGATGCCGCGCTCGCGCTCGAGATCCATCGCGTCGAGCAATTGCGCTTCCATCTGGCGCTGCGCGACGGTGCGCGTGACTTCGAGAAGACGATCCGAAAGCGTCGTCTTGCCGTGGTCGATGTGGGCGATGATGCAGAAATTGCGGACGTTGTGTGCCGTCCGGCTGCCGGTGCGTTTGAGATCCGGTGCGATCGCCATGCGCTAGAGCACCGAGCAATACGAAAAATTCCCACCGCCGGGAATGGCATTCTTCACGAAACCGATCAGCACGATGATCACCAAAAAGGACAAGTCGAGACCACCGATCGGCGGAATGATCTGCCGGACGGGAATCAATACCGGTTCGACGATGCGAGCGACGATCACGCTCCAACGGCCCTGGAGACTCGGCACCCACGACACCACGGCGTAGAGCAACATGGCGATCCAAAAGATTTGAAGCGTCCAAAAGAGCAACGCCCACGTGTAGCACGATACCAAACTCACCTAAATGATGTTCGCGCTCGAGGGGCCCATTGCATGCGCGCGATTATTTGAGGCTTGCGAGCACCCGGTCGGGCACGCCGTGCAAGAAGGGAACCGGATCGACGGGCGCGCCGTCGAGCATGATCTGGTAGTGAAGATGCGGGCCGGTCGATGCGCCCGTCGAGCCGACGAGTGCGATGTGCTCGGCCTTCTTCACGTACTGCCCCAGATGCACGTCGATCTTCGAGAGATGGCAGTACCAGGTGTGGTAGCCATTGCCGTGATCGATCTCGATCTTGTTGCCGTACCCACCATCGTACGCAGCGGCGATGACGGTGCCCGCCGCGCCCGCGCGAACGTTTTCACCATAATCCGCGTCGAGATCGACGCCCTTATGGAACTCGGGCCACGGAATGACGCGCCACCCGAAGACCGACGCGATGCCCGCGTTTCCCGCATTCCCCGCGGGATTGAGTGAGGGAATCGACGCGAGCACGCGCGCCCGCGCGAGATCTTCGAGCCGATGCATATTGAGCACGCGCAACGCGACGCCACGTAACCGATCGCCGTCGGTGCGCACGCGACTCGAATCGTGCCGAAGCCGCTCGATACGCGCGGCGACCACGTCGAAGGCGTCTTCGCGCGCGAACGATTGCGCGCCATCGACTCGCGGTTTTGGGTGCGATGCCGACGTCGAGCCGGCGGGATTCGAACTCTTACCGCGATCGCCGATGAGTCGACGAATCTGCTCGTTTTGCGTCCGCAACGCTCGCAGCTGTGAATCGAGCTCGGCGGCTTGCGCGTCGATTTTCTTCAAACGATCGTGTTGATCGCTCGTGAGCGACCGCAATTCGTGCACGCGCGCTTCTGCATGCGCGATCGTCCAGGCATACGTCCCGCCGACGCCGCCGAGGGCGAGGAGCAGGAGCACCGTTGCGAAGACGATGTGGCGCTTTGAGAACTCGAGTCGGAAGACGCGATATCCCATCGGCGGGACGATTTTGATGAGATAGCCCGACTTCACGATGCGTTAGACTCCGACGCCCGTGCGAGCCATCGCGATCGCGCTCTGCTCTTCTTTCGATGCACCCTGTTGGGGAACGAACTTGCGAACGGCCTTGCCATACGTGCGCGTTTCTTCGCGCGAATAGATGCTCGTAACCACGACGCCGTCGCCATTCTCGTTAAGGAGCGCGAGCGTAAACGAAAGATCCGAGCCGACGTCGCTAAACGAGTTGTAGCGCAAGAATCCGACGCGATGGATATCGCGCTTGAGCGTCCGTTCGAGTGCCGCGAGGCGCTCGTCGAGCGATTTCGTCGCCGCCGCCGCACTTGCGGCACCGGCCGTCGCGAGCGAGCTACTACCGAGGTCGGTAGTCGCCGAACCGCCCGCAAGGAGCGTCGCGAGCGCACGAAAGCGCGGTGCGACGAAAGCGAGGTGGTAGAGACCGAGGGTCAGCGCCGAAACACCGAACACGAGGCCCGCAAGGGCGCTAATTGGCATCGAGGTATCTATATGTTGGTCCTCCGCACGGGGACCCTTTCGGGCCGAGGCCTGCGTGCGCGTGAAGCCCGCCGGAGGCCAGGTGGACCGCGGCACACATCAGGGCCTACGTACCGTTGCTACCTTCCGGTCCTGGCGGGGTTGATAGGGTGACGTTGCGCGGAGCCCAACCCCCGACAAGGCGAGCCCGAGTATAGCACAGGGCTACGGCCGATGCACGCCTCAAGCGATCGGCCCGCGGACGAGGGCTGCGGCCACGCCGAAGAGATAGCCGCATCCGAATGCCGCCACCACTACGACGACTGCGAAAACGATCGCGCGACGCGGCGATGCACCGATGATCGCGATGAGGCCCATCACGAGCAGAACGAGGGCGTCGGCCGCCGCGAGAAGTTGGAGCGCGCCGAGTTGCCAGGCGCCGAGCCGGGGAACCAAAACGAGCGCGCCACCGAGGAGCATGGGCGTATAGGCGTACGCCGAGATGCGAAACGCACGGACGAAATCACGCTTCGCGCCAAATGGTGGCGCGAGCATCGCGATGAGCGTTGCGATGAGCACGACGCCGCCGAGCACGAGCCCGAACGCGAGCGCGGCGTTTGCAAATGCGACGCCTGCCGACGTCCGGAAGATCTCTCGCGCCGCGATGGGAACGCCGACGACACGCAGCGCGAAAAACGTCGCGACGGGTCCGATGGCCGCGAGCGGCACGACGTATCCGAAGAGCATCGCGACGAACGACGTCTGCTCGTGTTCGATCGTCGCCCACGTCGCGCGCGGCCGCACGATCAGTGATGCCGCGCGCGTGATGGGCGACGTCACGCTAATGGGATTCCGCGAGCGCGTCGCCGAG
>JANYGA010000028.1 GCA_025359485.1 Rhodospirillales bacterium
CTTCGGCAATCTCCAGCGCCGGCTCCACGCTGGCAATGGCGCTTCGGGCCCGGTCGTAAGTGACGCCCGGTCCACGCAGCGTCTCGCCCAGCGTGAGGCAGAGTTCGTTTTCATGCACAGTCAAACGGAGACGTTCGCAGCAAAAAACATACGGCGCATTCCCGGTTCGTCTAATGGTAGGACAGCAGGTTCTGATTCTGCTTATTGTGGTTCGAGTCCATGACCGGGAGCCAGACGGCCCTATCGTCTAGAGGCCTAGGACGCTGCCCTCTCACGGCGGTAACACGGGTTCGAATCCCGTTGGGGCTACCAAAAAACCCTCGCTCGTGCGAGGGTTTTTGCTATCGTGCGGTTACGCTCGAGAGACCGTCATCGATGCGCACCTCGAGCATTCCGCGCGTTCGCGGTGTTACCCAAAACCCCGCGGATGACCGATCGTGACGCTCTGCGCCGAAACCCGACGCCTTCGACGATGGTGAATGCGAACACAGTCGAATCTCACGCTATGCCTGAATAGCTTAAATTATGTCGTTTGTGGATTTCATCAAGCCGCGCTCCCCACGGTTGCAAGCCGAAGAATAGGTGCGAGCGGCGCAGTCGGCGTCCTCTCATACGAGGCTCATTTTCTCGCCTGCGCCCCTCGGGCGGCATCAGACGCACGGGCAGTTCATCGCTCGCACCACAACCGAATCGATATTCTCGGTGCAGCGTTCACGAGGGGCAATCCTCCACACAAAAGACGGCTTAAGTGGACGGTCGGTAAACTCATCGCACGGGAGCGATATTACGACTAGAGGAACGCTTTCTCCAGCGTCGTCTTTAACGGTGTGAGATCGCGCGCTTTGGGCGTTGACATGGCCGACGAAAATTTTTACCAGGCGCTCGTCACGAACGTGCCCGCTTTCGTTTTCGCAGTCTCTGTCGACGGCAACCTCGATTTCGTCAACGAACGAGCGAGCGATTTTGGGATCGGCGGTGGCGCCCTCCTCGGAGACGCATGGCAAGCCGTCGTGCACCCCGACGACCTCTCGACCTTAGCCGGGAAGGTCCAGGAGCATCGTGCGGATGGCTCGCCGTACGTCGGCGAGTGGCGCGTCGCGCGCGAAGACGGCACGTACCGCTATGTCGAGATCCGGCTTCGTGCGCAGCGCGACGATGCGGATCGGATCGTGCGTTGGTTCGGATCTGCGGTCGACATCGACTCCCAACAGCGTGCGATCGCGGCATTCGAATTACTCGCGGCGAGCGATGCGGCGCTCTCCACCGCACAAGACGTCGATTCGATGCTTGCAGGTGTTGCGAGAGCGTCGTTGCGTGGGGTCGGCGATATCGCCATTTTCGACATCCTCGAGGAGGACGGTCGAAAGAAACGGACCGTTGCCGCAAGCGATTCGGTCTCCCCGGACATCGTCGCGGCGATCGAGACGTACGACGCGCCGCAAGTGGGTTTAGGTCGTTTCATTTCGACCGCTATGGCGAAACGCCAATCGATTCACGTGCCCGTCGTCGACGTCGCGACATTTTCCGCGCCCGCACAAGCTCCCGGCCCCGACCCTCTCCTCGGCATCCCGGTTCGATCGATCGTCGTCGCTCCCGTCATCGGCAACGACCGAGCATTCGGCACGCTGACCCTGTTGCGAACGACGACTGCCGTGCCGTTCGATACACACGACGTGCGCGTCGTCGAAGAAATCGCGCGCCGTACGGCCTCAGCGATCGAATTTATCCGGCTCACCGAATTCGCGCGTGCGGAGATCATCAAGCGGGACGAGCGTTTCCATCAAATCGCCGACGCCATCCCGCAGTTGATGTATACGACGGACGAAGAGGGTGTCGTCGATTGGGTCAACGCGGGCTGGGTCGAGTATAGCGGGCTCGGTGTGGAAGCCACGCTCGGTCGTGGTGGGCTTCTCCCCCTCGTTCACCCCGACGACCTCGAAGACGTCCGCAATGCGTGGGACGTCGCTCGTGACGCGGGCGAACCGTTCCAACACGAGTTCCGGATCCGGGCCGCCGACGGAACCTATCGTTGGTTCCTCGGCCGCGCGACGGCGATTCGTACGTCCGGCGGCACGAAATGGTACGGTACCAATACCGATATCGACGACGCGCGTCGGGCGGAGCACACGTTGCACTTTTTCGCCGAGATCGGCGAGGCGCTCTCGGAATCGCTGGAACTCCGTGCGACGCTCGATGTGGTGATGCGCGCGATCGTACCCGCATACGCGGATTGGGCATTCGTCGCGCTCGCCGACGATGCGGACGATCTCTACGTTTCGGCGATCTTTCACGACGATCCGCACAAACACGCACGTCTATCGCAGTCCGTCGGCTCGCTCTTCGCGCGCGCGGATGCCGTCGCCGCATCGCTCGAATCGTTCCGCGATCGTAAAGCGCTGTTGCACGACGATGGAAGCTATCCGAGCGCGGTCGGCCACGTCGAGATCGACGCGCTCGAGATGTTCGGTAGCGTCGGCGGATTTGGTTCGGTTCTCGAACTTCCGCTCGTAGCCGGACGTGACGCGCGCGGCACGCTCGTCGTCGCGATGGCCGATGGTGGCCGAACGTTCGCTCCGAGCGATATCCCCTTCTTCACGGAACTCGCGCGTCGGATCGCGCCTTCGATTGCGAACGCCGAACTCTACGAACGCGAACGTCGCGTCGCGCAATCGTTCCAACGCGCGGCGCTCCCGGCCTCGTTACCCGCGATCGACGGCTTCGTCTTCTCCGCGATCTACGAAGCGGGGCGAGCGGAGGCGTTGGTCGGCGGCGATTGGTACGACGCATTTACGCTGCTCGACGGACGCGTCGTCATTTCCATCGGGGACGTGCAAGGATCGGGCTTGCGGGCGGCGGTGACCATGGCGAATATCCGTCAAGCGATTCGCGGCGTCGCACACGTCGATGCCGATCCCGCGCGGATGCTCGAAGCTGCCGATCGCGCCCTGCGCAACGAGAATCCGGAAGCGTTCGCGACCGCTTTCGTCGGTGTCATCGACCCGATCTCAAACGAACTCACGTATAAGTCGGCCGGGCATCCTCCAGGTTTGATACGTCGTCCCGACCGGCGCGTCGAAGAACTTCGTTTCGGTGGCTTACCGCTGGGATTGCGTGAACCCGAACGTCTTCCATCCGACGTCACGGACGTCGACGTCGATTCGGTCATCTATTTATATACGGACGGTCTCAACGAAACGACGCGCGACATGTTCGAGGGAGAACGGCGCGTGCGCGCATCGATCGTCGCCGAACATAACGTGTCGCCGGGGCGGCGCGCGCAGGCACTTTATGACGGCGTTCTCATCGACGGAGCGAGCGACGACGTGGCGATCCTCACCGTCAGCATCGTCGCGCGACCCGACCCGTTGCATTGGACGGTCGACGCGACCGACGTCGCTGCGACGCGTAAGATCCGTGCCGAAATTCTCGCCGCGCTCGATCTTTCGAAGCGGCCGAGTCAATTTCACATCGCCGAACAGATCGTCGCCGAAGTTATCGGGAATCTCGCCCGCCACACGAGCGAACCCGTCGATATCGTGCTATCGAAATCGGAAGGCCGTCGTGTCCTCCACGTGTGCGATCGCGGTCAAGGCTACGAGCTCGCATCATCGCTTCCCGCCGATGTCTATGCCGAACGCGGCCGCGGGCTCTTCCTCATCGCCAACCTCGCCGCAGATTTCAACATGACGCGCCGCGCGTCGGGCGGCAATCACATGCGCATCGTTTTCAACACCGAATCCGCGTAACGTGGTCACCACGTGCACAACGTCTTCAGTGCCGCGCGAGTCTTCGCGTCGATCGGTTGGCCCACAGGCCGCGAATACGTTGCACGATAGACGGTGTCGCCCGACACGTAGAGCGTGTCGACGAATTCGAGCGGCGGGTCATCCTTCGTCTTTTTATACGAAAGATACCAGCCGGGGCGCTTTCCCCGGCAAACCGGACTCGATTTACTGACATAAATCTTCGCGCCCTCGTCACGGAGGTTACCGAGGATGTCGCGCACCGCGTCTTGCAGCGTCGGCCCACTCATATACGCCGTCTTCAAGTGCAGCAAAAACACGCGAGGAACGATCGCCCCTCGTGCTTTTTTAAAATCGAGCCAGAGCGTCGTGTCCGCCGCGGCGCCATTCGCAAAATCTTGTTGATCCCAATTCGGCGGCACCTTCAGCGTGGC
This sequence comes from Rhodospirillales bacterium, assembly GCA_025359485.1. Lineage (GTDB taxonomy): Bacteria > Vulcanimicrobiota > Vulcanimicrobiia > Vulcanimicrobiales > Vulcanimicrobiaceae > JANYGA01. The sequence continues at coordinate 4,178 of JANYGA010000028.1, forward strand.
GGTCTGGTCTTTGGTAAACGTCATCGACGGCGCGCCGGAGATATCTCGGCTCGGCTTCGCGCGCGCGACGACGTGCGGACGGTGGACCTCATCGCTCGCCGGAGGCGCGACGACGGTCTTCTTCAGCGCCATTCGCTTCGGTTGAACGATTCGCTTCGGCATCGCCGCGCGTTGAGTCACCGGAGATCGGATGACGACGGCCTTCTGTAGTAACGGGCGTGGGCTCGCGCGATGGTGCCGAATGCTACGATGTTCGATGTGAATCTTCGCAACGACCGTACGCTCTGTTGGGACGTCCCGATCGAACGAAATCTGCGGATACAAGACCCACACGGTATTGAGCACCACGGAGGCGAGAAGAGACCAAAGGATTCTCTGGCGGCCGCTATCCCGCTGCCTGAAGGTGCCCACGGTCATCCGCACGTTCTCCCAACACCGATTCAAAGCTACTTGCGACGGCTTCGCACGATGCCCGTTTGATTCAGCCCGTCCCATTCGTGGCTCACCACGGTTCGCCGCCGATGTGGTCTTGCTTACGGCGAGGCGCCACCCGTCCGCGTTATCGTTCCGCTCGTGGACGCGCATACGCTCGGCACCTACGGTAAGCTCGCCTTCGATGCCGAAGCGAACGCTCGGGCGCAGCGAGGGCCCGGTATGGAAAACAAGGTCTGGTACCTCCAACAGAACCGC
>JANYGA010000073.1 GCA_025359485.1 Rhodospirillales bacterium
CCGCGGTCACGATGCCGGGTACGAGCGCCATGCGCGCCGCGAGATTTCGCATCCGCGTTTCCAGTGGTGCGAACGTGCGCCCGGTCAGCGTGTATGCAGCTTGGCCGATCGCGTTCGTGTAGCCGGTCGGTTCCGTACGCCACGGTCCGAGCGTCTCGTTTTCGAAGAGTTCGAGATCGATCGAATCGAGGAGCGCGTGCGCGTCGGCATCGTCCTGCGGCCCGAGCCCCGTTGCGATCGCATCGATGATGCGAATGCGCCACGTTCGGAGCCACGCGATGCGCGCGCCGTGACCGGTTGCCGAATAGTCATCGAGCGTATCGTCGTAGCGATGCATGCCGAGCGAATCGGCAAAGAGCGGGTCGTGTTGCTCGCTCTCGCTTACGAAGCTCGCCGCGAGCGGTGCGAACGGGATCGCGGTCGATGTTGCGGTCGGCGTCGTTTGCGCGACGGCGGTGCCGTTCGTTACGAGCGCGCATGCGATGACGAGTGCGAGCCGTGCGCCCGTACGATCGTTGGACATCAAACTTTCCTCATCACGCGGTCGCGAAGTTCTTCGATGAAGGCATCGACGGTCATCGCGGCACGCTTTTCTTCCTTGCCGCGTTCGTTTGGAGCGACGGTGCCCGCTTCGACTTCGCTGCGTCCGGCAACGAGAATGTACGGGACCTTTTGAGTTTTCCAATGACGGATCTTGTAGCCGAGCTTTTCATTTGATGCATCGACTTCGGCGCGGAAACCCGCCGCGCGCAAGCGATCGCGCACCGTCGTCGCGTATTCGAGTTGATGCTCGGAGATCGGCGTGACCATGGCTTGCACGGGTGCGAGCCACGCGGGAAACGCGCCGCCGTAATGTTCGATGAGGACGCCGAAGAAACGTTCGAGCGATCCCGCGAGCGCGCGGTGGATCATCACGGGCGTGTGATCGCCGCCGTCGCTGCCGCGATACGTGAGATCGAAGCGTTTCGGGAGATCGAAATCGACCTGCACCGTGCCGAGTTGCCACGACCGGCCGATCGCATCGTAGACGTTGATGTCGAGCTTGGGCCCGTAGAATGCGCCGCCGCCTTCGTCGACCGTAAAGGGCAAGCCACGCGATTCGAGTGCCTTGCGAATCGCGTCTTCGGCGATGCCGTCGGTCGCGCCGCGCAGCTGCGGTTCGCGTCGCGAGAGCACGTAATCCACGCGCTCGAAGCCGAAGGCGCCGATGAGCCGGATCGCTTCGTCGGCCGTCTGCTCGAACTCCGATTGCAGTTGCTCGGGCATGCAGAAGATGTGCGCGTCGTCTTGTGTGAAACCGCGGACGCGCGTGAGGCCGTGTAGCGTGCCGCTACGTTCGAAGCGGTAGACGGTTCCGAATTCCGCATATCGGATCGGCAGATCGCGATACGACCGGCCCTCGTGCGCGTAGATGAGGATGTGCCCGGGGCAATTCATCGGCTTGAGGCGAAAGCGCTGGCCCTCGACTTCGAGCGGCCCGAACATCCCGTGCGCGTAGTTTTCGAGATGTCCCGACTTCTCGTAGAGCTTTTCGCTCACGACGTGCGGCGTCGCGACTTGCTGGTAGCCGCGTGCCGTCGTTCCTTCACGAATGAAGCTTTCGATGATGCCGCGGACGGTCGTTCCCTTGGGTAGCCAGAAAACGAGTCCGCCGCCGGCCATCTCTTCGATCGTGAAGAGACCGAGTTCGGCACCGAGTTTGCGGTGATCGCGCTTCTGCGCTTCTTCGAGACGGTGTAGGTATGCGTCGAGTTCGTCTTGCGTGTGCCAGGCGGTTCCGTAGATGCGTTGCAGCATCGGCTTGTGCTCGTCGCCGCGCCAGTACGCACCCGCGACGCTCTGCAACTTGATCGCGCCGATGAGGCCGGTCGTACGCGCGTGACCGCCGCGACAGAGGTCGGTAAACGCGCCGATGGTGTAGAGCGTGATCGGTTCGCCCTCCGGAATATCGCGTGCGAGCTCGACCTTGTACGGATTGCTCGCGAAGCGCTCGCACGCGCCCTCGCGCGTGACGGCTTCCCCCGTCATCTCGTAATTCGCTTTCACGATCGCGTGCATGCGTGCTTCGATCTTTTCGAGATCGGTCGGCGTGAACGGCTCGGCGCGATCGAAGTCGTAGTAGAAACCGTTTTCG
>JANYGA010000089.1 GCA_025359485.1 Rhodospirillales bacterium
CCAAGGGCGTTCTGCTCCTGGGCCCGCCGGGTTCGGGTAAGACGCTTCTCGCCCGCGCGATTGCAGGCGAAGCCGGCGTGCCGTTCTTCTCGATTTCCGGTTCGGATTTCGTCGAAATGTTCGTCGGCGTCGGCGCGAGCCGCGTTCGCGACCTCTTCGAGCAAGCCAAGAAGAGCGCGCCCTGTATCATCTTCATCGACGAAATCGACGCGGTCGGTCGTCAGCGCGGCGCCGGTCTCGGCGGCGGCCACGACGAGCGCGAACAGACGCTCAACCAGTTGCTCGTCGAGATGGACGGCTTCGACCAAAACACGGGCGTGATCCTCATCGCGGCGACCAATCGCCCTGACGTACTCGATCCCGCACTGCTTCGCCCGGGCCGTTTCGATCGTCAGATCGTCGTCGACCGCGCCGACGTCAAGGGTCGCGAACAGATCCTCGGCGTGCACTCGAAGAACAAGCCGCTCTCCAAAGAGATCTCGCTCGTTACGCTCGCGAAGCGGACGCCCGGTTTCTCCGGTGCCGATCTCGAGAATTTGCTCAACGAAGCCGCGTTGCTCGCGGCGCGTAAGAACAAGTCGATCATCGAGATGAGCGACTGCGAAGAAGCGATCGATCGCGTCGTCGCGGGGCCCGAGCGTAAGTCGCTCGTGATGTCGCAAAAAGAAAAAGAGAATACGGCCTATCACGAATCAGGCCACGCGATCGTCGGCGGCTTGTTGCCGATGGCCGATCCCGTGCACAAGGTCACGATTATCCCGCGCGGCATGGCGCTCGGCATCACGTGGTCGTTGCCCGACGAAGATCGTCACTCGATCACGAAAAACGGCATCCTCGCGCAGATCACGATGGCGCTCTCTGGTCGCATCGCCGAAGAGATCAAGTTTGGCGACGTTACGACCGGCGCATCGAACGACTTCGAAAAAGCGACCGAACTCGCGCGCCGGATGGTCACGCAATACGGCATGTCCGAGACGCTCGGCCCGATCCAATACGGCAAGGGCAACCACCAGGTGTTCTTGGGCCGTGATTTCGGTGAAGACCGTAATTATTCCGAAGAGATTGCGGGCAAGATCGACGTGGAAGTGCGCGGCATCATCGAACGCTGTTACGCCGACGCTACGAAGCTCCTCAAGGACAATTGGCACATGGTCGAGCGCATGGTGGCATCGCTGCTCGAGCACGAGACCGTGGACACGGAAGAAGTCGTCGCGATCATCAGCGATATTCCGTACCCGCGCAAACCCGATGAAGTCCCGGCGATGCCGCGGGCAGCAGCGACCGCACACGAACCCGATGTGCGCGTCGAAAAGCCCAAGCGCATGCCGCCGAACGTCTCGCCGGAACCCGCGTAAAACCGACCCGTTCCGAACGTCCTCGTTCGGGTAAGAGGAACCCCATGAAGTCAGGCCATCGGCTCCGAGCAAGTGTGCTCGGAGCCTTCCTCGTCCTCTCGGCCTCCACGATGCCCATTTCAGCTGCAACGCCGAACGACGCGTCCGATCTCGGGCCCAATACGACCGTCGGTCGGCTGCCGACGGGCGGCACGGTCATCGTGCGGGCCACGCAGGGCGCGCCGGTCGCCGCGATCGAGCTTTGGTATCGCGCGCCCTCGACGGGCTTCGGCAGCAGGCCGTTACCGGCGCTCTCGCGCCTTGCAGCGCAAGTCGTGGCGGGCGCGAAACCGATCGTCGGCGATACACTTGGCAAAGCGGTCAGCGACGCGGGCGGGCGGCTATCGATCTCCACCTATAGCGATTCGATCGCGATCACGGCGGTCGTTCCGGCGACGGCCGCGCGACGCATCGTAAAAATTATGACGACGGCGTACTTCGCTCCCGTCACGAGTGAGGACGCGTTCCGCGCGGCGCAGCGTCAAGTCGCGCAAGAATCGCTGATCTCGACCTTCGATGCCGAGACGGTCGTGCGCGACGCGATCTTCGCCCAACTCTTCACGAGCGGACCGCAGCACTACCCCTCGCTCGGCGGCGATCCCAAAGCGATCGCGGCGATTTCGCTCTCCGACGTGCGGGTCTTCGCATCGCGCGCGTTTCGATCGCAGAACGCCACGCTCGTCGTCAGCGGCGCAGTCGATGCCTCGGTCGCGAGCGCAGCCGTTTCGGGTCGCCCCAATGCCGATGAGTCTGCCGAAGCGCCGAGCGCGCCCGTCGTTGCCGCGAGCGTCGCGCCCGTCAACCGGACCTTCGTTCAGGCTTCGGGCGGATACGGCTGGGTCGGGCCGACGATCGCGGATCAACGCGAGGCGACGGCGATGGATTTCATCGCCGATTATCTCTTCCGTATCGACGATGGAGTCGTAGCGCGCAAGGTCGCGGAATCCGTGCCGGATTCGCTCCTGGTGGGACAATTCATCACGTTGCGCGATCCGGGCGTCATGTTCGTTGCCTACGCTGGAAAAGATACGACCGCCCTACGCTCGCTCGTCGACGACGGGTTCGCGAGCATTCGCAAACCGCTTCCGGCCCCGGCCTTTGCAGCGGCGCTCGAATCGTTTAAGTACCATCTCTTGAGCGATCTGCAAACGCCCGTCCAGATCGCCGATAATTTCGGATGGTACAGTGTTGAAGGATCGGCCGCCTACGCACCGGGCGTCAACGGCGAGAGCGGCGCGTATTTCAAAGCTGCGAGCTCGCTGAGCCCCGAATTCGTCGCCGCGACGGCGAC
>JANYGA010000099.1 GCA_025359485.1 Rhodospirillales bacterium
TTCGCGTTCTTCATCCTCGGCTATTTGCAATACGCCACGATCTACGCAGCTGCGGCATCCTTGATCTCGCGCACGGAAGATCTCGCGAGCGTTACGACGCCCGTGCTCGTCCCGGTCATCGGTGCGTTTTTCGTCGCGCAATTCGCGCTGCTCCAACCAGATTCACCGATCGTCGTCGCGTGCGGCTTCATTCCGCTCCTCTCGCCGTTCGTCATGTTCACGCGCATCGCCATTTCGAGCGTGCCGTGGTGGCAAACGGCGCTCGCAATCGGCATCGATTTCGCGACCGTCCTCGTTTGTTTTTGGGCCGCGGGTCGGATCTATCGGGTGGGCATGTTGCTCTACGGAAAGCTCCCGTCGCCCGCGCAGATTTTTGCGGCGCTACGGTCCTAAACGATCGGCGATCTCGGGCGGCCAGAGTACGGTAAACGTTTCCAGAACAACGTGTGTGGAATCGTCGAACGAGAAATCGTTCGCCGTCGCCTCCGCTTCGAAAAATGCGCGGTGATCGCGACGCCACGTTGCGAGCGTGCGATCGCCCTCGCCTTCAGCATACGCGTACGCCTCATCGACATCCGCAAACGCCCGCTCTCCGACGTGCGTCATGCGGCAAACGCACGCGGCGACTTTCTGCGAATCGACGACGATGAAATAATCGCCCGCGAGCGGATAGCGTTCCCCGCCGCCGCCATACCAACGCAGGAGCGACGTCGTGGCGCGCTTCGGACCTGCGACGACGAGCGCCGCGAGATCGTCTTGCATTGCGCCTTCGTAACCGAATACGACGAGCGAACACGGCGTATCGAGCGGCATCGATCGCGCAGCGAGAAAGGCTTCCCACATCGCAGCGGTCGTTTCGGAATGAACGATCAACGTACTCAGAGAGATCTCCCAACCGCCAAGCCCGCGTAGGCGAGTGCGATTCCCCCGATGACGCTCGCACCCACGTACGCACTCGCGACGAACGCGCCCGACGCGCCGAGGCCGAGCGCGTCGAGTGAAAATGTCGAAAACGTCGTGAAACCCCCGAGAATCCCCGTTGCGAAGAAGAGCCGCCACAATGGCGAGAGTCCCGCACGCGTCTCGACCACGCCGACCACGATCCCGATCGCGAGCGACCCGAAGATGTTGATCCCGAACGTCGCGATCGGCGCCGCGCTCGCACCCGCGCGCGCGACGACGAAGGTGGTGACGAGCAGACGCATGATGCCGCCGAGTGCCGCACCGACGCCGACGACGACAATCGCGAGAAGATCGCTCACGCGCCGTGGTTTTGGCGCGACGGGCGCGGGCTCCGCTCGCGCCGAACGCGCGCTACCGTGACACGGATCGGCTTTGCGATCGCCGCGTACGTTGCGGTATTCTTCGCCCTTGCGATCGCGCGCTATCATCTGTGGACCTTCGGTACCGATACGGGAACGTTCACGCAGGTGACGCTCGATGCGTTCGGTGGATTTCGCGACGGTCCCGAACGCGGCACGCATTTTCGCTTTCATTGGGCACCGCTGCTCGCGACACTCACGCCGCTCGTCGCGATGGCGCGATCGGGACTCGCGCTGCAACTCGCGCAGATCGCCTTGATCGCGGCATCCGCACTTCCGCTCTACGGCATCGCACGCGGCTACGTCGGTTCGGCACGCGCCGCATGGTACGCATCGCTGGCGCTCCTCTATCCACCGCTCGCGGCCGTCGCGTTTACGGAATTTCACGAGATCGCATTCTATCCCGCACTCGCCCTCGGCGTGATCTGGGCCGCGGAACGCGCGCGGTGGCGAGCGTTTGCGGTGCTCGCACTCGCGAGCGCACTCGTGCGCGAAGAAGCGTGCATGGTACTCGCGATCGTGGGGCTCGCACTTGCGACGATCGGCTTCGTACGCCGCGGCGCCACACGCGGCGTCGGGGAAGGCATGCTCGTTGGAGCGCCACGCGAACCAGAGCGGCTCGCCGTCGCGGGCATCGGGCTCGCGACCGTCAATCTCGCCGCACTCGCCGTTTACTATCTCGTGGTGATCCCGCGCGTGGGGCCGTGGCAGCCGTCGCGCTTCTACGAATTTTCGTTCGCTCACGGTCCCGCGAGTCTGCTCGTTGCGATCGTGGCGCATCCAGCGTACCTACGCGACTTCGTCACGTTCGGACGATTCACGTACCTCCTCGAAGCGCTCGTACCACTCGCGCTGCTGCCGTTATTTTCACGCTGGAGCGTGCTCGCGCTTCCGGGTCTCGCCCTCGT
>JANYGA010000145.1 GCA_025359485.1 Rhodospirillales bacterium
ACGAGGCCCGTGAGCGCGAGTGAAAGCTTGACGTTCTTTGCGGCCTCGTACGACGCGGCGACGTTGAACGTGAGGCGCGACGGCTGATCGAACGCGCCGATCGTATCGAACTTTCCGGTGAACGCATCGGGAATGAGCACGAACGAATTGCCCGAGAGCGCCGATCCACCGCAGGTCTTGGGATCGGCTGCGTACGACCCATCGGCCGCAGCGTTCCCCGTCGATGCACAGGCATTGGGCGCGTAACCCGGATAGGCCAAGGGCGAACCGTATTTCGCACCCGAGCTATACGTGAGGCTCGGCGTGATCGTCGCGCGTTTGTGTTTGTAGCTCAGGATGAGCGACGCGACGTGCGGGGTCTCGTAGCCGTTTTCTCCCGTGAACGGCTGCGGGATTTGATCGTATGTCGTGTACTGGGCGCTGCGATCGAGCAACGGCTGCGCGGACGCCCCGAAGTATGGATTTCGTACCGCAACACTCGCGGTATCGGTGGATGCGAAGGTCGCCGATGCGTTGGGATTGGTCGCACCCGGCGCGAGGCCGCAGAGCGCGGAGTTGGCCTTGGTGATCGTGGCGCATGCCGACGTGTACGAGTTGTACTCTTGGATGTATTGGTTGAGCCCATCGATCACGTTCGTGCCCGAGGGGAAATCGTTGTAGCGGATGCGGCTACGCGTATACGTGTACGCGAGTTGTGCCGCGAGACCGTCGCGGCCGAATTCGCCTTTTTTGATCGCGAGTTCGAGACCGCTCGAGGTTTGCTGCCCGACGTTGAATCCCGCGACCACGCCGCCGACGCCGATCGGCACGGGTTGCAGTTGATTGCGCGTGCTGCGATAGAACGGCGTGAGCTTGAACGAAAGATCCGTACCGTGCAGATGTTTTTCGAGTGAGAAGTCGGCGTTGTACGACGTATCGGGTCGCAGATTGTGGATCGGCGTATTGTAGCCGAGCGTGAGAAAATTCGAGCCGAGAAAGCTCGCGAGATCGGAGTTGACCGCGTCGTACTGCACCCACGACGTGTTGACCGGCCGCGCGTACACGCCGAACGAGCCGCGCAAGACGGTATCGCTATCGACCGCGTACGTCGCGCCGAGTCGCGGTTGGAATATCGTCGCCGAGATATTCTTCGCATTGATATTGCGCAGATTTGCCTGGCGGTATCCCGGTCCGAGTTTCGCGCACGATGCGTCGGTCGCGCCGGGACCGATATTGACGGGTGAGAGCCCGCCGAGCCGGTAACAATTTTCGTTGTTGTAGGCGTTGAACCAAAACGCGCGTGCCGCATCGCCCGTCGTGTCGGCGAGGCGATCGACGTAATTCTCGACGCGCGCGCCGAGCGTGATCGTGAGCTTGTCGCTGGGACGGAATTGATCCGTGATCGCGCCTGCGGTAAATGCCGGTGCGACTTTGTTGAGGCGGGTGTTGACGAATCCGGCATCGGTCGCGAGCCACTGCGCGGTCGTCGTCGTCAAATCGGGCGCCGTTACGGTCGCGCTACCCGTCGGCAAAGTGTACGCGGGATCGGCCGGCGTGCCCGGCGCGTTGCCGGGGAATTTGCCGCGTGCGCTTCCTGCGAAGCAACTCGCAACCGCGGCGGTAGCCGGATCGTAACAATTGCCGCGCGCGTCGACGAGATTGGTAAAGGCGTATCCCGGCGTGTTACCGGGGAAACCATACGAGAACGCTCGACGAACCTGCGCCGCGGTGTAGGAACCCGTGAGCGAAAGCAGATGTTTGCTCGAGAGTTGATTTGAGTACGAGGCGTTGAAGCCGAACGTGTGACTCGGAAGCTCGTAGTCGTTGAGTTCCGCACCGTAGTATCCCGTGAACTGCGCGTTTGCGGGACCACCGATAAACCAGTTCGAGTACTCCGTGTACCCGTAGAGACGCAGGTACGACGACGAATTGAAATTACGTTGGTACTGAAGTTTCGTGAGCGCCACGCCGTTATCGGAATAATCGCGATCCGTATTGGGCGCGTTCGCACCGAACGCGCGATCGCCCGGACGGTAGTTGGGTTGATACACCGTGTGAATTTTCGTCGGATCGACCGGCGCAAAGAGCGCGCCCGTGTAGGTATAGCCGTCGTGGAAAAACGCGTTGCCGTTGTTGCCGACGGCTTGCGCGACGTTCGCCGGGCCACCCTGATCGTTGATGCTGCTGAAATACTTCGCGACGACTTCGCTCGTGAGATAGAGCAACTGAATATCGTCTTTGCCACCGTCACCGCGATGCGGGATGCCGAGATGCAGGTTGACGACGTTCTCGCGATCGGTAGTGGTCGCGTTCGTTTTGGTGGTTGGGGGGGGGTTTTTG
>JANYGA010000148.1 GCA_025359485.1 Rhodospirillales bacterium
GTGTACGATCGCCGGGCCCGTGAAGCGGGTGTGTCGATCGCCGCTCGCGAGCGCGACCGTCAAGAGCGGAGCGCCGCGCGCATCGGCGACGTCGTAGAAACGGCCTTCGTCGGTCATCGCGATGAGCTTCCCGTCGCGTTCGATCGCGCCAACGCTCCAATTGAGGTTTTCGGGCAGGGCGTCGCGTCGCGCGATCGTGGCCCTTTGACCCGAGACGTGAACGTGTGTAAGGTACGGCACGGCTCCTGGCCACCAGCCCGCCTGCTGGAAAATCGTAACGTCGTCATCGCGTGCGACGAGCGCGGAAACGAGCGCGGGTTGCCCCGGGCGATCGCCGAGCAATTCGGGGATCGTAAACGTCGCGCGCACCCGACCGCTCGCGGCAAGCCGGAAGATATCGGGGCGCAGTGCGGATGCCGTGATGAAATCGCCGCTTGCGGACGTGACCGCCATACAATCGGCGAAAGAGTCGTCGCTCGCGATCTCCGGTAATTCGATGCCGTCGCTTGCGATCGTATCGAGAATGGCCGGGTTGAACGTTGCGCCGACGCCGATGCGCGGAAACGCAAAGGGGCCGTCCTGTTCCGATGCGGCGTGCACCATTCCCGGGACGTTGACCGCAAATGCCGCGCGCATGCCTTCGTGCGCGAGGACGCGCGCGAAGATCGGCCCTAAATCGTGCGAATTGGAATGACCGGCCTCGAGCCGTGTGAGCGGATTGCCACCGGCTGCGAGAAGGCCGTTCTGGCCAAATTCTCCGCTCGGGTAGGCGAAAACGTCGAGGCGCGTACCGAGCAGCGGTTCGAACGTGGTACGGAACTGATGGAGATCTGCTGCGATGCGGCGCTCGTATTCGCCGAGCGTTTCGAGGCGGTGCTCCGCTGGCAGCCACATCAAATTCCCGTACCAGTATGGAGATCTCGGGCCGTCAGCCGAGACCGCCAGATTTCCGTGACCGATCCAACCGTGCGACTCGAGTTGCCAGACGCCGCTCGCGCGCATGGCCTGCAAATCGGCGATGCTGAGCCGATCCGCTTTGGTTCCGGTGATCCGGCCTTCGAAGAACATCGTCGCCTGCGCGTGGTGCTTGCGTAAAATCGGAGTCGCGACGGTCAGCGCGCTCGCAAAGCCGTCGTCGAAAGTGAGCAAGAGTGGTTTGAGCGGGAGCTTCGCGCGTAACTCCGTGCGCGATCCGGAATCGGCTCGGTCGGCTTCGAGCAAAGCGAGCGCCGCATCGAGCGTGACGACCGTGTAGCCGCGCGCTTCGAGCGACGTCAGAAGTGCGTCGAATCGTTCGGGCGTGAGCCACGGTTCTTTGACGTTATCTTCGCCGTGCGCGGAACGAATCGGGTCGGCCGTGACTTGGTGGAAGAGTAGGGTCGTCACGCTTCGTGGAGATATGGCGTGAAGGTCGATCGTCGCGGCGCGAGCCGGGACGAGCGGGGTGGAAAGCACGATCGCTGCGATCGCGGTCGATAGGCTGACTCGGATGCCGCGCGTTCCGAAGCTCTTGGTACGCATCACAATAAGCATCGGTCGAGGTACGCGTTGGTGTGAGCCAATGCAGTACAGCAGGCGGGGGCGCATCGCAACACATCGAACGTTATCTCAACGATGAATCGCCTGCCGTTCGTTGTTCGAGCAGCAATTCTCACCGTCGCCTTGGCGGTCGGGTGCGGCGCGTTTGCGGTCGCCGATGGCGAGCACGCGGAATCGACGGCAGTTATCGCGGTCGCGCGAAAACTCGTCGCCTCGGGCGATCTCACGCGAGCCATTACGGGCCTGGCGGCGTACGTTTCCGCACACGGGAACGAGCTCGAACCGGCGCGCTATCTCGGCGACCTCTACTATCGCCAGGCCGATCTCGCCGCGGCCGAACGAACGTATCGCGCGATTCTGCGCTTCGCGCCGCGCGATCGCGATACACACAATCGACTCGGCGGCCTATACGCGGCGCGCGATCGCATCTCCGAAGCGATCGATGAATTCGCGTTGAGTCTTCCCGATACGTCGGCCTACGGTCACCTCGTCGAATTGCATCGACGCGTGGGCGATCTCGATGCGTTCGAAGAGAGCGTCCGACGCACGGCCGAACTCGCACCGGGAAATGCGGCCGCGCAGTACGCGCTCGGCACCGTCTACCGCGCCGAACATCGGCCCGTGCTCGCGACGCGCTATCTCGAACGTGCGCTCGCACTCCAGCCGCACGAATGTGCGACGCTCGCCGAACTCGGTAGCGCGTATCTCGACGACGACCGCGTGATCGATGCGATCGGCGTGTTGCGCCGCTGTCTCGCACGTGAGCCCGATCACTATCCCTCGCTCGTGAATCTCGGCGATGCGTTCGTCATGCTCTCGCATTTCGATGACGCGGGCGTGCAATTCGAGCACGCTGCCCGCGTCCTCCCCAGCGGCGCCGAAGCGATCGTCAATCTCGGCTATCTCGAAGACGTTGCCGGTCATTGGGAGACCGCCGTCGCGTCGTATCTCCGCGCGATCGGCGTCGATCCGTTCGCTCGCGATGCGTATATCGATCTCGGCTTCGATTACAAACAGCATCGACTTTACGCGCTTGCCGAAGCCGCTTTCCTTAAAGGGCTTAGCGTCGCACCGACGGACGGTCGCCTTCACTACCTCCTCGCATCGACGTATCTCGATCAGGGAAAGCGCGATCTCGCACGCGGCGAGTATCGCCGCGCGATCGCGAGCGACGAGCCCGATGTGGCTTCGGCGGCAAATCGAAGCCTCGTCTCGCTGCAGTAGCCTCTCGTCGTACCGTCGCGGTCACCGCGAATGTGACCGACACTCAGTTCGCTCACGCGATGCGCCGATACATACACTGTGTGCTGTGATGAGCACGCATAAAATGGTTCAAAACTTTACGATCTCCCCTCCTCGTAGAGTAATGGAGATCACACCGAGAGTTCGGTAACCGAGTCGCGCCATCCGGTATAGGCTGGCGCGAGTTGTTACGTCTTAGAACGTCCGCGCTCTTTTACGTCGTCCCGCCACAATTTATCTCTCGCATTTTAGGAGGTTGCCTATGCAACGTCTCTCTCTCGCCTTTGCTTTCGCCGCGTCGTTCATCGTTTTGGGCGCCTCCGCAAATGCGAAACCCATCGTCGTTCTCAAGCTCGACGCCGAGCTCGTTCAAAAAGACGCGAAGGGCGTCGAGACGCTCACGCCCGTTTCGGGTAGCGAGCTCAAACCCGGCGAAACCGTTCGTTACGATATCGTCGCCACCAACGTCGGATCGGATCCCGCTACCAAACTGATGCCTATCGGTAAAGTACCGAACGGGACGGCATACGAAGCGGGTACCGCCACTGCATCGAGCGCGTTACGCGTCGAATTTTCGATCGACGGCGGCAAGACGTGGTCGAAAAGCCCGACCGTAAAGATCGTCACGCAAAGCGGGACGGTCGAGAAAAAAGCCGACCCCGCGGCCTACACATCCATTCGATGGATTGCGGAGAAACCGCTCGCACCGAAGGGCTCGGTTTCCTACCACTACGAGGTTCGCGTTAAGTGACGCGAACTTTTTTACATGCACGTCCTTTTGAAGGGAACGAAAGAATGAAACGTTCGCATACGCGGACGTTGCAGCGGCTCGCGTTATCGCTCGTCGCGTCATTCGCGTTCACGACGCAAGTTGGCCAAGGCCTCGCGCTCGCCGCGGGTACGACACCCAACACCGTGATCTCGAATACCGCGACCGCAACCTATAACGATGGCAACGGCAACTCGTACAGCACCAATTCAAATACGGTTACGACCACGGTGCAAAACGCGCCGTCGCTCTCGATCGCGCCGCCCGCCGCGCAAAACGTTGCCGCCGGACAAGTCGTCGTCGATACGTACACGCTGACCAATACCGGTAACGCCGCCGGTAATTTCACGATCCCAACGGGTACGCCCGCGACGGTCGGCTCCAACGGAACCTTCAACGGGTACGTGATCGCGGGAACCTCGTGTACCGCAGCTGCGCAATGTAATCTCGCAGCGGCAAATGCAGCCCTCGCCGGTCTCACGGCAACGGCACCCGGCGCGTCGATTACGATCGGCGTCGAGTACACGGTAAGCACGACGCCGACTCCATCTACGGGCGGTACGATCGCGACGACGCTGACGGCCGCGATTACGCAACCCGCCGTCGGTGCGGCTCCGGCAGCGACGTCGGCGAACGCGACCGCAACGGTTACGGACAATATCTTGCCGCAGGCGCGGTTGGATCTCCAAAAATCGACCGTCGCTCCCACGAGTGCGACGGCCGATATCAACTTCACGATCACCGCCAACAACGGCGGCGCGTTCGCCGCGAACGATCTGCAGTCGGTGAAGGCGCTCTTGGGCTCGCCCTCAGCCGGCGTGCTCGTTTCGGATAAAATTCCGACCTTCGGCGGCAATCCGCTTACGCTCGATCTCGCCGCTGGCCAAGCGCCCTCCGTCACGTTGACGAGCGCGACCGCAGGCGCGACGGCGACGCTCTACTACTCGACGAGTACGACTGGCGCACAGGGTAGTTGGTCGACGACCTACGTTGCGGGCGACACGTTTATCGCCGTCTTGATCTCGGGCGGCGCCGGTGGCGTCGAATTACCGAGCAAGCCCGGTGGTTCCAGCGGTGCAGGCGCGGTAACGTCGCCACAAGTCACGCTGAGTTTCAATACCAACCAGCCCACGGGAACGGGCGCTGCGAACGCGGGCTCGATCACCAACATTGCGAACTCGCTTATCGGCGGCAATCCGGGAGCGACGGGAATCGTACCGATCATCGGGCCGTTCTCGGGTTCGGGCGAAGCCGACAGCGCGACGCCAACCACGCCGATCTCGGGCGCCATCAACAATACGACCTCGAGCACGGGCGCGGGCGTCCCCGGCGGCTCCTCCAACACGGTTTCATCGCAAGCCTTCGCGACCAACACGGTCGTCGTCGGTCCGCTCAACAATCCCGGTACGACGGGCTCG